>NZ_PQHY01000139.1:0-5960 GCF_003385175.1 Amycolatopsis ruanii | reverse complement strand
AAACTCTCCAACAATGCTAGAAAATCGATCCGGCTATGATTCATAGCCTCAAAGGAACCCACAAAGGGTTCTAGCTAATCAACTGGCTTTAGCTCATCAATACACTGTTGAGTTCTCAAACAACACGAAGCTGCTGCTTCTGCAAAGCTTTTCTGGTTGTCGCGGAGGGCGTCAGCAACCCTACTGGTTTAGTAGTAGTGGTTGGCGACCCACCCGCGGGCCGACCAAGAACTTTACCCGGTTCGGTTCGCGGTGTCAACACCGCCCGACCCTGGCCCGTCCGCCGGGGCTTTCCGGCCCCGTCGTCCCGGTCTCCCTGGCGACGAAGAGAAGATTACATGCCCCGGAACCCCCCTGAAACAGGGGGGTCCCTTAAGGCGATTTCCCCTGGTCAGAGCACAGGTAGCAGGGTCTTGAGCTCGTACGGGGTCACCGACCGGCGGTAGGCGTCCCACTCCGCGCGCTTGTTCCGGAGGAAGAAGTCGTAGACGTGCTCGCCGAGCGCGTCGGGGAGCAGCTCGGACTTCTCCATCTCGGCCAGCGCCTCGCCGAGGTTCTGCGGCAGCTGGTCGTACCCGGCCGCGCGGCGCTCGGCGTCGCTCATCGACCAGATGTTGTCCTCGGCCGCCGGCGGCAGCTCGTACCCCTTCTCGATCCCCTTCAGCCCGGCGGCGATCACGACCGAGTACGCCAGGTAGGGGTTGCAGGCCGAGTCGATCGTGCGGATCTCGACCCGCCGCGACGACGCCTTGCCCGGCGAGTAGTTCGGCACCCGCACCAGCGCGGACCGGTTCGCCCGGCCCCACGACACCGTGGTCGGCGCCTCTCCCCCGCTGATCAGCCGCTTGTACGAGTTCACCCACTGGTTGGTCACCGCGGAGATCTCCCGCGCGTGGTGCAACAGGCCGGCCACGAACGCCTTGCCCGTCTCGGACAACTCGTACGGGTCTTCGGGGTTGTGGAACGCGTTGCGGTCACCCTCGAACAACGACACGTGCGTGTGCATGCCCGAACCGGGCTGCTCGGTGAACGGCTTGGGCATGAACGTCGCGCGCACCCCCTGGGTCAGCGCGACCTCCTTCACCACGTACCGGAACGTCATGACGTTGTCGGCCATGGTCAGCGCGTCCGCGTAGCGCAGGTCGATCTCCTGCTGCCCGGGCGCGCCCTCGTGGTGGCTGAACTCGACCGAGATACCCATCGCCTCCAGCGCCTCGATGGCGTGGCGGCGGAAGTGCGTCGCGGTGGCGTGGCTGGCCTGGTCGAAGTACCCGCCGTTGTCCGCCGGCTCGGGCTCGCTGCCGTCCGAGGGCAGCGACGAGAGCAGGAAGAACTCGATCTCCGGGTGCACGTAGCAGGTGAACCCGGCCTCGCCGGCCTTGGACAGCTGACGCCGCAGCACGTGCCGCGGGTCGGCCCAGGACGGCGACCCGTCGGGCATCGCGATGTCGCAGAACATCCGCGCCGAGTAGTGCCCGCCCTCCGGGGTCTCCCAGGGCAGCACCTGGAACGTCGACGGGTCGGGCTTCGCGACCATGTCCGATTCGTAGACGCGCGCGAAGCCTTCGATGGCCGACCCGTCGAACCCGATCCCGTCGCTGAAGGCGCCCTCGAGCTCGGCCGGGGCGACCGCCACCGACTTCAGGAAACCGAGGACGTCGGTGAACCACAGACGAACGAATCGGATGTCACGTTCTTCCAGCGTGCGCAGCACGAACTCCTGCTGGCGATCCATGGCCGCACCCTACGCATGGTGTGTTAACGGCGTGTTTCGTGGTTCCCGTGTTGCCCTGACGGAGGGAATGAGCAGCGACATCACCGTGGCCAGTGCGCACAGCCCGCCCGAGATGTACCACGCGAGGTCGTAGCTTCCGGCGTGGTCGTGGATGAGCCCGGCGCCCGTCGCCACGATCGCGGCGCCGACCTGGTGGGAGGCGAACACCCAGCCGAACACGATCGGACCGCTCAGGCCGAACTGCTCGCGCGCCAGCGCCACCGTCGGCGGCACCGTGGCCACCCAGTCCAGGCCGTAGAAGATGATGAACGCCCACATCGGCGGTTCGGTGGTGGGGGCGAACAGGTGCGGCAGCACGATGAGCGACGCGCCGCGCAGGAAGTAGTACACGCCGAGCAGGATCCGCGGGTTGACGCGGTCGGTGAGCCAGCCGGAGGCGATCGTGCCGACCACGTCGAAGACGCCGACCAGCGCGAGCAGCGAGGCCGCGGTGGTCGGCGGCATCCCGTGCTCGTGCGCCGCGGGCACGAAGTGGGTCTGGATCAGGCCGTTGGTGGACGCCCCGCAGATCGCGAACCCGCCGGCGAGCAGCCAGAAGGTGCGCGTCTTCGCGGCCTGTCCCAGCACCTGCAGCGCGCGCCGGGCCGCTCCCGTCGACGGCGGCAGCTCCTCGGCCTCGGTCGCGCCGTACGCGGTCAGGCCGATCTCGCTCGGGTGGTCGCGCAGGAAGATCAGGATGATCGGGACGACCGCCAGCGCGGCGAAGGAGACCACCAGGGACGCGGTGCGCCAGCCGTCGTTCGTGGCGATCGCGGCGAGCAGGGGCAGGAACACCAGCTGCCCGGCCGCGCCAGCCGCGGTCAGGATGCCGCTGACCAGCCCGCGGTGGCGGACGAACCAGCGCGAGGTCACGGTCGCGACGAACGCCAGCGCCATCGACCCGGTGCCCAGCCCGACCAGCACGCCCCAGCACAGGAGCAGCTGCCAGCTCGCGGTCATGAACACCGTCAGCCCGCTGCCCGCGGCGACCAGGACCAGCGCGCCGGTCACCACCTTGCGCATGCCGAGCCGCTCCATCAGCGCCGCGGCGAACGGCGCGGTCAGGCCGTAGAGCATCAGGTTGATCGACACGGCGGCCGAGATGGTGGCCGTCGACCAGCCGAACTCCTCGTGCAGCGGGTCGATCAGCACACCGGGGGTGGCGCGGAAGCCGGCCGCGCCGACCAGCGCGACGAAGGCCGCGAAGGCGACGAACCAGGCCGGGTGGATGCGCGACTTCGTTCTTGTCACCGGCACAGCCTCGCCGATCTGGATCACTCGGTCGAGTGGCCGGAGCGCCAATATGTGCAAGAATCCGGCCATGCACCGGGTGGTGGTCCTCGCGGTATCCGAGGTGGTCGGGTACGACCTGAACATCGCGCCGCTCGTCTTCGGCACCGCGCGCCAGGACGGCGAACAGCTCTACGACGTGCGGGTTTGCGGGGTCGACGACCGGCCGGTGCGGGTCAGCCACGGCTACGACGCGCACCTCGGCCACGGTCCGGAGGCCCTCGACGACGCCGACACCGTCATCATCCCCGGCACCCGCGTGCACGGGCCGCGTCAGGAGGGCGTCCTGCCGCCCGAACTGGCCGCGGCGCTGGCCCGGATCCCGTCGTCGGCGCGGCTGGTCTCGATCTGCACCGGCGCGTTCGTGCTGGGCGCCGCCGGCCTGCTCGACGGGCGCCGCGCGACCACGCACTGGGCGCACGCGGCCCGCTTCCGGCACCTCTACCCGCGGGTCGACCTGGACGAGAACGTGTTGTTCGTGGACGACGGCGACATCCTGACCTCGGCCGGGCTCGCCGCCGGGCTGGACCTGTGCCTGCACCTCGTGCGGTCCGACCACGGCAGCGCGGTCGCCAACCACGTCGCCCGGTACTGCGTGGTGGCGCCCTGGCGGGACGGCGGGCAGTCGCAGTTCATCGAGCAACCGCTGCCCGGCGGCGACGGCAGCACCGCCGCGACGCGCGCGTGGGCACTGGAACGGCTCAGCGAACCGCTCGACCTGGCTGCGCTCGCGAAGCACGCGGGCATGAGCGTGCGCACCTTCAGCCGCCGCTTCCGCGCCGAGACCGGGCAGTCGCCGCGGGTCTGGCTGAACCAGCAGCGCGTGCTGCACGCCCGTCACCTGCTCGAGACCACCGACCTGCCCGTCGAGCGGGTCGCGGCCGAGTCCGGGCTGGGCACCGCGGCTTCGCTGCGGCAGCACCTCAACGCGGCGATCGGCGTCGCACCGCTGGCATACCGCCGCACCTTCGCCCGCCGCTGATCGCTACCGTTGGACGCATGCTCCGCCGACGCACCGCCGGTGTCACCCTGGCCCTGGTCCTGGCACTGTCCAGCGCCTGCTCGGCCGCTCCCGAGGAACCGCTCCCCGACGGGCGCGCGCTCGTGGACGCCGCGGAGACGAGCCTGAACGGGATCCGCAGCGTGCGCTTCGACTTCAGCGTCAGCTCGACCATCCCCGGCCTGGACATCCGCGAGGTCAAGGGGCAGGCCAGCAAGGACGGCGGGCCGCACGGCACCGCGATCGGGCAGGCGGACGTGCAGGCCTCGGCCGACCGGTTCGAGCTGGACTACGTGCTCGTCGGCGAGACGCTGTTCCTCACCGACACCAAGGGGCAGCAGCGGCAGGTCCCGGTGCCGGCCGACTACAACCCGATGACGCTGCTGGATCCCGAGCGCGGGCTGCCCAGGCTGATGTCCGACGCGACGGCGCTGAAGACGGAGACCAAGGAGGACGTCCTCGGCGTGGAGGCCTACCGGGTCACCGGTGAGCTGGCACGGGACGTCATCTCCGGCGTCATCCCCGGCATCCAGGCGGACGTGGACATCAAGTTCTGGGTCACCAAGGCCGAGCCGCGCAACCTGGTGCGCGTGTGGATCCAGGTGCCGCCGCGGCAGCCGAACGAGGGCGCGATCCAGCTGGAGCTGGCGCTGTCCGACCAGAACGTCCCGGTGGGGACCACGACCGGCGGTTAGGCCTGGCAGCGGGTGCCCGGGGCCGGCTGGCTGTTGTCGACGAGGTAGTCCAGGCCGGCCACGTCCACGCACATGTTGCCGTGCAGGAACGCGGTGTGCTGGGTGCCGTCGACGGTGAGCAGGCCGCCGTGGAAGACGTTCGCGAGGTTGACGCCCGCCTGGTACGGGGTGACCGGGTCGTTGGTCGTCGAGATGACCAGTGGTGGCGCGGCGGAGGTGACCGTCGGCCGGTGCGGCTGGGACGTGCTCGGCACCGGCCAGGACGCGCACACGTCGAGTTCGCCCTGGTCGGGACGGCCCCAGCCGAGGAACGGCGCGGCGTCGGTCATCCGCTGCCGGGACACCGCGGGGTCGCTCGCGCGCGGGTTGTCCCCGCAGCGCACCGCGTAGTAGGCGTCCTGCAGCGACGAGTACTTCCCGTCCGCGGCGCGCTCGTAGTAGCCGTCGGCGAGCCGGAGCAGGACCGAGCCGTCACCGCGCCGCAGCAGCCCGAGGCCGGTGTCGAGGAACGGCCACGAGTGGCTCGAGTACATCGCCTCGACCACGCCGGTGATCGCGTCCCGGTACGACAGCAGCCTGCCGTCGCCGGCCTTCGCCGGGGCGGCGACCAGCGGCTGCACCAGGTTCTGGAACTCCGCCGCCGCCTTCGCCGGGTCGCGGCCCAGCGCGCAGCCGTCGTGCCGGGCGCACTCGACCGCGAACTGCCCGAACGCGCGGGCGAACCCGGCGCCCTGCGCGACCAGCGAATCCGGGTCGTTCTCGGCCGGGTCGATCGCGCCGTCCAGCAGCAGCGCGCGGACCCGCTCCGGGAAAGCCTCGGCGTAGCTGTAGCCGATCTGGGTGCCGTAGGAGTAGCCGAGGTAGCTCAGCTTCGCGTCACCCAGCGCGGCGCGCAGGACGTCGAGGTCCTTGACCACGTCCCGGGTGCCCATGTTGGCCAGCATCGCGGTGCCGTGCTCGGTGCGCTGGGCGCACTTCGCCGCGAAGTCGCGTGCCTGTCCGCTCCACGCGGCCTCCGACGTGCCCGGGTTGCTCGCCCGCTCGGCGTCGCGTTCGGCGTCGGTCAGGCATTGCACGCGCGGACGGCTGGCGCCCACGCCGCGCGGGTCGAAGCCGACGAAGTCGAACCGCAGGCCGATGGCGTTGTTGGACACCGTCGGCACCAGCCGCGCGGCCGCCTCCATGCCGGACCCGCCCGGCC
>NZ_PQHY01000138.1:0-6165 GCF_003385175.1 Amycolatopsis ruanii | reverse complement strand
ACCTCCCCCGCCCCCGATCCACAGCCTGCTTTGGTCGCCGATCAGGCGTGTCAAGGTACTCTTTCCCGCCTTGACACGCCTGCTCGGCGACTGAAACACAATCAGGCATCGGGGGCGGGGGTGGTCGTAAGGTGACCTTCCGGCGCCGTGAGGCGCTTTAACCGCCCGCAGGGCGGGCTCTCCGCCTGCCCAAGCCGCCGGTTCAAAGATCAAAAGATGTCCTCGCCGGACGGGCAGGCTCCGGGATGACCAAGGGGTGCCTCGTCTCGCCTTGGCGAGGTGGTCGCTGGGTGGTCATCCCGTCGCCTTCCGGTTTGTGCATATCACCTTGAGCCAGGGCCGCAAGGTTGGCATGGACGGCCGCCGGAGAGAGCCCGGGTTGCGGCCCTGGCTCAAGGTGATCGTCACGTGTCAGGCGACGGGATGACCACCCAGCTACCTTGGGTTCAAAGACGGCGCTGCGCGCTCAGTAGCCCTGGTAGCCGCCGCCGGAGGCCATTGACTTCAGGCCGGGGTGTCCGGCGAACCCGCCGTACCGGTCGAACGTGTACCGCACCCCGGCGATGATGTTGTCCACCGGGTTGTAGATGTCGTCGTGCCCGGGCAGCTTGTGCGCGTTGAACGTCGAGTCGATGCACTGCATCAACCCCTTCGACGGGTGTCCCGCCTTCGCGTTGCTGTCCCACAGGTTGATGGCGTTGGGGTTGCCGCCCGACTCCTTCTCGATGATCGTCCAGATCTTGTCGATGTCGGCCTCGGTGACCGGGATGCCGGCCGCCTGCAGGATGCGGATCGCCTCTTCGATCCACTGCCGCACGTTGCCCGGCGGCTGGCTGCTCGGCGGGCCACCGCTCGGGCCGAGACCGCCGCCCCCGCCACCGCCGCCGCCGCCGCCACCACCGGAGCGCAGCCCGCCGGTGCTTTTCATCGTCTTCGGCTTGCTACCCAGCGGGGGCACCGACGCGTACCCGCCCTCGACGTCCTTCTTCACCAGCGCCATGACCCGGTTGATTTGCTCGTTCGCCCCGTTGAGCAGGCCCTGGATCTGGTCCCGCGCGCCCGCCGCGATCCCGCTGGTCTTCCGCGCGTTCGCGGCCATGATCTCGGCCGACGTCGGTGAGGGCATCGTGGCGCCCTCCTTGCCTTCGCGCACCTCGCGTTCCATCGCCTCGGCCGCGTTCGCGTTGGTCACCGCGTCGCCGTTGGCCTTCTCGATGTCGGTCTGCGCCTGCTGCTTGATCGTGTCGATGCGGCCCTTCACGTCGGCCAGCGACGTCTGCAGGTTCGACAGCTCCCGCGCGACCTCGTCGAGGTGGTCGTTGACCTTTCCGCCCGCGTCGCCGATCTGCTTGACGTAGGCGAAGAACGCGTCAGCCGCCGGCCCGGTCCACGTGCCGCCGCCCAGGGCCGCCGTCGCGTTGCGCAGCGCCGCCGAATGGTCCCCCGAGTCCTTCGACGCCTGCGTGAACTGGTCCGCGACGGCCTGGATCCCCGCCGGGTTCAGCTTCTCGACCTGCTGCGCCCGGGTCTGCACATCGTTCCATTCGGGCGGCATGCCCGGTGCGGCCACCATGTCAGGCCCGCAGGCTTCCGTCCTTGACGGTGGCGCTGTCACGCGCCGCGTCGTCGGTCTCCCGCAGCGCCCGCGCCGCGTCGCGCAGGGCGCTGCCGGTCGACGTCATCAGCTCGGCGGCCGCGTCGAACTGCTTGTGCACGCCGTCGCGGAACGTCCCCAGCGCGTTCACCATGCCGTCCGACGGGTGCTCGCCCGGCTCCAGCTCGTCCGGGTGCTTGATGGCGCCGAACGGGTTGTCCCCGGTCACGCCCGTGACCTTGTCCTTGGCTTTCTTGAAGTGCTCGTGGATGGCCTCGACCTGCCCGGCCACATACTCCAACGAGTCCGGATCGCTTTCAGGCACGTCGCTCACTGTAGGACGATCATCGCGACGCGTACGCGGTTTCCGGCAAGTTCCACCATCCGGTGGTTCACACCTCGTCGAGCAGCTCCGCGACCCGGCTCGCCAGCAGCTGGTTGTCGGCCGGTGCGACCGTCGCCCAGCCCTGCCCGCCGACCTGCAGCAGGTACCGGCCCGCGTCGGTGTCGTAGAACGCCACCACCCGGCCCGCGCGCCGCCCCTGCCGCTCGACGCCGAACTGCCCGCGCGTGGTCATCCCCACCAACATGCCGGCCAGTTCCTGCGCCTCCCACAGCTCGACGCCACGGTCCTCCAGCGCGGTGACCAGCGACTTCGGGTCGCCCTTCGCGTCCGCGTCGGCGGCCCGCAGGGTGCCGTGGGGCAGGGTCACCGAGTGCCCGACCCCGCCCGGCTGCTCACCGGCCACCGACACCGCGGACTCGGCCAGCGCGTTCGGCCGCGCCGGGATGAGCCACACCTCGCCCGAGTCCACCACCGCCAGCAGCGCCTGGTTGCCGTTGCTCGCCGCGAGGCCGCGGATCTCCCGGCCGGTCCACACCCACACGTCGATCGAGACCTGCGGGTTCGCCAGCAGGGTCGCCATGTCGACGATCTCCCCGACGGCCCGCCGCCCGCGCGCCAGTCCCCGGTCGGCGAGCATCTCCCAGGCGCGGTCTTCGAGTTGGCGTCGCTCGGTGTGGGTGGGGCCCGCGCTGGGCATCCGCAGGGCCGGGTGGGCGCGCGGCAGGCGCAGGCTCTGCCACAGGACGTCGAACTCGAGCGTCGTCAGGACGAGGCTCATCGGTCGCCGATCGTGTCCGGTGCGACGTCCCGCCGGTCGGTGAACAGGTCGTTGTCGTCGACGCCGAAGCGCCGGACTTCTTCCTCGCCGTCGCGCGGTGCGGCGGGTTCGAGGATGGCGCGGGTGGTCACCGGGTCCGGGGTGTGGCCGCCGCGCCGGGCCAGGCGGGCTTCCTCCTCCTCGGGCAGGTCGTCGGCGGGGATCTGGTGGATGCGGTGACCGGCGGTGTTCCGGCCGACGCGGCTCTGCCGGTCACCCTCACCGGCGAGCGCGCCACTCGCCCCGGCCGCACCGAGCGCGGGGGCGGCCTCGGCGAGCCCACTGAGCCCCGAGGGGGCCCGCACGGCAGCGAACCCCGGCCCGACGGCGGTGGGAGCCGTGGCGGAGGGCGGCGCGGCACCGGCGGAGCGCCCCTTGCCGAGCGCTTCCTCGGCGGGGGTGGCCGCGTTTCCGGCCCCGGCGCCTGTGCCGCTTCCGGAGGCCGACCCGGCCCGGGCGTTCCCTCCGGGAACAGCAGCGGAGCGTCCTCCAGCGCCGTGGGCTTCCCCGGTGCCCGGTTGCCCGGCGGAGCCGGGTACGCCCGGGCGGGAGGTCAAGCCGGATCCGCTGCCGGAGCTCGTCCGGCCGCTGCCCGCGGCACCGGCGCCGTGCTGTCCAGCGGAGCCGGACGCCTGGCGATCGGCGAACCCGGCTGCGCCGGGTCGCCCAGCGGCGCCTCCGGCACTGGCCGCGCCGCGGTGTCCAGTGGCCCCACCGGCACCGGCTCGTCCAGCGGCCGCGCCGGAAGCGGGAGGCCCGGCTGCACCGCGGTGCCCAGCAGTCGTCCCGCCCGTGCCGGACCGGACGGCGCCTGCCCGGCGATGGACCCCCGCGCCTCCCGCGGTCGAAGCGGCGGTGCCCACAGCCGGAGCCCCGCCGCCGGCCAAGCCCATCCCCGAGGTGTCCGGGGTCGTGTCCTTCGTCCCCTGGGCTTGCGTCGGCGTGGTGTCCGGGAGCGACGGCACCGGCGCCGCCGCGCCACCCACCCCCGAAACCACCCCGGTCCCCGGCGCCGACAGCAGCGAAACCGGCGCCGGAGCGTCCACAGTAGACACCGAGCCCAGGTAGTGCCCGGTGTCGTGGGCGTAGGCGTTCAGCGCGTCCACCGCCTGGGCCTTGGCCTCCTCGGCGGTGCGCACGTCGGCGGCGTGGTCGGTCTCGAACCCGAACAAGCTGAACACCGTGTCCCCGAAGGTGTAGCCGCCCGCCTTGCGCAGGTCCTCCGGCGCGGGCAGCTTGTTCCGCGTCCGGGTGAACGCCTCGGCCTGCTCGAACAACATCTGCGCGGCCTGCTCGACCTTCGCCGTCGCCTCGCCGGAGAACCCGGCCTCGCGCGCGACCACCGACGACGCCTGCCCGCCAGCGCGGCTCTGCCACTCCACACCGAGCGCCGTGAGCTGGGTCCGCAGCGCCGCTTCGGTCTCGGCGAGCGCGCCGGAGATCGACTTCAGCGCCTCCACCGCCGCGGTGATGCCCGACGGCCCCGCGCCGTCGCGGAACTTCTCCACGACCTGCGCGAGCTGCTCCGGCTGGTAGCCGTCGAACCGCTGGTCCCGCAGCTTCGCGACGAGCGTCGGGATGTCGTACTTGCTGCTGTCGAACGTGGCCACGCCAGACCTCACTTCAGCGTTTCGGGCGGTGGGACAGCGCGGCGACCTTCTCCTCCTCGCCGGCCTGGTAGGCCTGCGCGGCCTGCTGCAGCTGCGCGGCCAGATCGCGCAGGTTCCGCACGTAGGCCTGCACCCGCGCCGCGTAGGAGTCGTCGCCGCGGGCCACCAGCCGGTTCCACGCGTCGGCCGCCGTGGTGCTGATCACGTCCTGGGCGGGCGCGCTGATGTCGAGGCCGGCCAGTTGCTGGCGGATGCGCTCGTCGAGGGTGTCGGCCTGCTCGCTGATCACCTGCGCGACCAGCAGCATCTTGTCCGGGTCCACCCGCAGGTCGTGCGGCACCGAGGGCACGCCGAGCGTGGGCGCGAGGCCCTGGCCGGCGCCACGCAGGTCGTCCTCTGCCATAACGCACTCTCCCGGGTACGGACGGTAGCCGACCAGTTCCGGTAGGAAGGCTACCAACCCGGGTGTCAGCTAGGGCTGGAATTCGCCGAAGCGCCGGGCACGGTGATCTCGCCGCGAGCGGCCTTGAGCCCGATGTCGGTGCGGTGGTGCGAGCCGGCCAGGTGCACCTTCGCGACCCGCTCGTAGGCCTGGGCGCGGGCCGCGTCGAGGTCCTCGCCGACGCCGACCACGGACAGCACACGGCCACCGTGCGACACCACGGCGCCGTCGTCGCGGCGGCGGGTACCGGCGTGCAGCACGCCTTCGGCCTCGGCGCCGGTGATCACGTCACCCGCGCGCGGCACGCCCGGATAGCCGTCGGCGGCGATCACGACGGTGACCGCGGAGCCCGGGTGCCACTCCAGCGGCGGCTGCTCGGCGAGGGTGCCGGTGGCGGTCGCGTGCAGCAGCCCGGCCAGCGGGGTGGCCAGCAGCGCGAGCACGACCTGCGTCTCCGGGTCGCCGAAGCGGCAGTTGAACTCGATGACCTGCGGGCCGTCGGAGGTGATCGCGAGGCCCGCGTAGAGCAGGCCGGAGAACTCGGCGCCGCGGGCGGCCATCTCGTCGACGACCGGCTGGACGATGTCGCGCACGATGTCGTCGACCAGGCCCGCGGGCGCCCACGGCAGCGGCGCGTAGGCGCCCATGCCGCCGGTGTTCGGGCCGGTGTCCCCGTCGCCGACGCGCTTGAAGTCCTGCGCGGGCAGCAGCGGCACCACGGTCCGGCCATCGACCAGGCAGAACAGCGACACCTCGGGCCCGTCGAGGAACGACTCGAGCAACACCGGGTGGCCGCCGTCGAGCAGCTTCATCGCGTGCGCGCGGGCCGCGTCGCGGTCCGGGGTGACGACGACGCCCTTGCCCGCGGCCAGCCCGTCGTCCTTGACCACCCAGGTCGGGCCGAAGCGGGAGAGCGCCTCGTCGAGCTTGGCCGGGTTGTCCACGATCTCGCTGCGCGCGGTGGGCACCTTCGCGGCGGCCATCACGTCCTTCGCGAACGCCTTCGAGCCCTCGATGCGGGCCGCGGCGGCGGACGGCCCGAAGACCGGGATGCCGGCCTTGCGCACGGCGTCGGCCGCGCCGGCGACCAGCGGCACCTCGGGCCCGATCACCACGAGGTCGGCCCGCCAGCTCCGGGCCAGCTCGGCGACCGCCGCCGGGTCCGCCACGTCGACACCGAGCTGCTCGGCCAGCGCCGCGGTGCCGGCGTTGCCGGGCGCGCAGGCCAGCGCGGTGACGGCCGGGTCGTGGGACACGGCGAGGAGCAGGGCATGTTCGCGGGCACCGGACCCGATCACAAGGACGCGCACGGGTCCTCAGCGTAGACGCTGACCTGCGGCACGCCCCGTTCACCCG
>NZ_PQHY01000137.1:0-6335 GCF_003385175.1 Amycolatopsis ruanii | reverse complement strand
GGGTGGTCGTGCGCCGGTGGTTGCCGTGGGGGCGTTACGGGAGCACCGCCGGTGGCGGGGGTGTCAGCTGAGCTTGCAGCTCGTCGTGGTAGGAGCCGACTCGGGCGTAGACTCCGGGCTTTCCTGGTTCGGCACAGCCTTCGCCCCAGGAGACCACTCCTACGACTCGTCCGGCGGCTACCAGCGGGCCTCCGGAGTCGCCCTGGCAGGTGTCCACTCCGCCCTGCGGGTAGCCGGCGCAGATCATCGCCTCGGGGGTGTACTGCTGGGGGTACGCCTTCGCACAGTAGTCGTCGCTCGTGATGGGGACCGTCGCCTTCAGCAGGACGTCCGACGAATCGCCCATCGGCTTCGTGTTGCCCCAGCCCAGGATCGTCGCCTCGGTGCCGGCCTGGTAGCCGGGGTCGTCCTTCCTCGCCAGGGGCAGCGGCTGCGCGGACAACGGCTGCGTCAGGGTCAGCACCGCGACGTCGTAGCCCTGCGTGGCGTCCCGGAACTGCGGATGCACCCACACGTGGGACACAGTGGACACCGTCCCGTCACGGCCGCTCAGCTGCGTCCGTCCACTCACGACCCGGAGCGCCGTCGGGCTCTCCCCCTGCGCGCAGTGCGCCGCTGTCAGCACCTTGGCCGCCGCGACCAGCGTGCCACCGCAGAACTGGAGGCCGGTGGCATCGGTCAGCGCCACGGTGAAGGGGTACTCCGCGATGTTCGCGGGCGTGCCCCCGACGATCCCCGGCTCCGCCTGCGCGGCCGGCACGCAGACACACGCGGCGACCACACTCACGAAAACCACGATCGAACGGGTGAAGCGGCGGACTACAGGGATCATTACCAGCTCCTTCGGCGCCCTGGTGAACGGTGTCGCAGTTCAGGATTGCGCTTTCGGAGGGTTCTACACATCTACCTAAAGGCAGAAATTTTCGGGGACGGGTCGGGCCCGGTAGGTGGAGCATACCTACCGGGCCCGAGTGTCCGCGCTGTCCGGCCACAGCCAGCGCGAGCCGGTTCTCCCCGTCAGGAGAGGGAAAACCGGGGTCTTTTCAGGAGATTCAGGCCAGATCCGTCAGGTAGCGCGCGTACGCGCCCGTGGTCAGGAAGCTCGGCAGCTTCTCACCCAGCGCGGTCTCGACGAAGATCTCCCGCGCATCGTCCAGTTTGGCCTCCGGACCCAGATCCGCCCGGACCGCGGCGAGCTCCTCGTCCAGCATGGACCGGACCAGCGAGTCGGTCACCGCCGTGCCGTCGTCGAGCTTCGTGCCGTTGCGGATCCACTGCCACACCTGCGCCCGCGCGATCTCCGCGGTCGCCGCGTCCTCCATCAGGCCGAAGATCGCCGCGGCGCCGGTGCCCCGCAACCACGAGTCCACATAGCGCAGAGTGACGTTGATGTTGGCCCGCAAACCCTTTTCGGTGACTTCACCGCCGGCGCTGGCCACGTTCAGCAGATCCTCGGCGGTCACCGAGACGTCGTCGCGCGTCCGGCCGAGCTGGTTCGGCCACCCGCCGAGCACCTCGTCGAACACCTCGCGGCAGACCGGGACCAGGCCGGGGTGCGCGACCCACGAACCGTCGAAGCCGTCGCGCGCCTCGCGCTCCTTGTCCTGCCGGACCTTCTCGAAGGCCAGCGCGTTCGCCGACGGGTCCTTGCTCGGGATGAACGCCGCCATCCCGCCGATCGCGTGCGCGCCGCGCTTGTGGCAGGTCTGGACCAGCAGCTCGGTGTAGGCCCGCATGAACGGCGCGGTCATCGTCACCTCGGCGCGGTCGGGCAGGACGAAGTCCGCACCGGCGTCGCCGAAGTTCTTGATGATCGAGAAGATGTAGTCCCACCGCCCGGCGTTCAGCCCGGCCGCGTGCTCACGCAGCTCGTACAGGATCTCGTCCATCTCGAACGCCGCGGTGATCGTCTCGATCAGCACCGTCGCCCGGATGGTGCCCTGCGGGATGCCCAGCTCCTGCTGCGCGAGGCGGAACACGTCGTTCCACAGCCGCGCCTCGTGGTGGTTCTCCAGCTTGGGCAGGTAGAAGTACGGCCCGCTGCCCCTCGCCAGCAGCTGGCGCGCGTTGTGGAACAGGTACAGCCCGAAGTCCACCAGGCTCGCCGAGACCGGGCGCCCGTCGATGCGCAGGTGCTTCTCGACCAGGTGCCAGCCGCGCGGCCGGACGACGATCGTCGCCGGGTTGTCGCAGATCGCGTACCGCTTGCCCGACCCGGTGGTGAAGTCGATGTCGCGCCGGATGGCGTCGAACAGGTTCAGCTGCCCGCCGACGATGTTCGACCAGGTCGGCGAGGTCGCGTCCTCGAAGTCGGCCAGCCACACCTTCGCGCCGGAGTTCAGCGCGTTCACGGTCATCTTGCGGTCGGTCGGGCCGGTGATCTCCACGCGCCGGTCCTCGAGGCCGGGCGCCGCGGGCGCCACCTGCCACGAGTCGTCGTTGCGGATCCAGCGGGTCTCCGGGCGGAAGTCGAGCACGTCCTCGCCGCTGGCGAGCTTCTCCCGCCGCAGCCGCCGCTCGTCCAGCAGCTCGCGCCGCCGTCCGGCGAACTCGTTGTCCAGCCGCGCGATGAAGGCCAGCGCCGCCGGGGTGAGGATCTCGTCGTACCGCTCGCCGGCCGGGCCGGCGACCTCGATCTGCGAGGTGAACCTGTGAGACATGGCAAGCCTTCCTGGAGGGGCCGCGAGGCGGCCAGGGCGAGCGCGCCCTGGCCGCTCGCGACTTCTTCTAGAACTGGGCTTCTTCGGTGGAACCGGTGAGCGCGGTGGTCGAGCTCTCCGGGTTCAGCGCGGTGCTGACCAGGTCGAACCAGCCGGTGCCCACCTCGCGCTGGTGCTTGGTGGCGGTGTAGCCCCGCTCCTCCGAAGCGAACTCGCGCTCCTGCAGGTCGACGTAGGCGGTCATGCCTTCGCGGGCGTAGCCGTGCGCAAGGTCGAACATCGAGTAGTTCAGGGCGTGGAAGCCGGCCAGCGTGATGAACTGGAACTTGTAGCCCATGTGGCCCAGCTCGCGCTGGAACTTCGCGATGGTCGCGTCGTCCAGGTGCTTGCGCCAGTTGAACGACGGCGAGCAGTTGTAGGCCAGCATCTGGTCCGGGTACTTCGCCTTGATCGCCTCGGCGTACTGGCGGGCGACCTCGAGGTCCGGCGTGGAGGTCTCCATCCACAGCAGGTCGGCGTACTCGGCGTAGGCCAGGCCGCGGTCGATGCACGGCTCGATGCCGTTGCGGACCTTGTAGAAGCCCTCGGAGGTGCGCTCGCCGGTGATGTACTTCTGGTCGCGCTCGTCGACGTCGCTGGTGATCAGCGTGGCGGCCTGCGCGTCGGTGCGGGCGACGACCAGCGTCGGCACGTTGAGCACGTCGGCGGCCAGGCGGGCCGCGTTCAGGGTGCGCTCGTGCTGCTTGGTCGGGATCAGCACCTTGCCGCCGAGGTGGCCGCACTTCTTCTCGGACGCGAGCTGGTCCTCCCAGTGCACACCGGCGGCGCCGGCCGCGATCATGCCCTTCATCAGCTCGAACGCGTTCAGCGGGCCGCCGAAGCCGGCCTCGGCGTCGGCGACGATCGGCGCGAACCAGTCGATGTCGGTGTTGCCCTCGGCCCAGTTGATCTGGTCGGCGCGGCCCAGCGCGTTGTTGATGCGGCGGACGACGGCCGGCACCGAGTTGGCCGGGTACAGGCTCTGGTCCGGGTAGGTCTGGCCCGCGAGGTTCGCGTCGGCCGCGACCTGCCAGCCGGACAGGTAGATGGCCTTGAGGCCGGCGCGCACCTGCTGGACGGCCTGGTTGCCGGTCAGCGCGCCGAGGGCGTGGACGTAGTCCTCGGTGTGCAGCAGGTTCCAGAGCTTCTCGGCGCCGCGGCGGGCCAGCGTGTGCTCCTCGACGACGCTGCCCCGCAGCTTCACCACGTCGGCCGCGCTGTAGGAGCGCTTGACACCCTTCCACCGGGGGTCCGACGCCCACTGCTGCTCGAGCTTCGCGGCTTCCTGCTGCAACTCGTTGGGCTGCTCTGCCATGGGAGTTCTCCACCTTTGCGAACTTTGCGATGACTCGCTTGCTTGCAACGACCATGACATGTGCTGCGCAAACACCGCCAGCGCTCCAATTTGCCAATTTCTGCAAATTTTGGCGTAGCATGTTGTGAAGGTTGTGAAACCAGGTTTCGCAGCCGCCGCAAAGTCCGGGGACTGAATCGGTCACGTGATCGGTGCGGTCGGGAAAAGCTCTTCGGAAAGGGCCTGTCGTGGAGAAGACTTTCGCCGGCGCGAAGCTGCGCCACCTGCGCGAGAGCCGGTCGATGAGCCAGGCTGACCTGGCCAGGTTGCTGGAAATCAGCCCCAGCTACCTCAACCAGATCGAGCACAACTCGCGTCCCTTGACCGTTCCAGTGCTGCTGCGCATCACCGAGGCGTTCGGGGTCGACACCGAGTTCTTCGCCAACAACGACACCAGCCGACTGGTCGCCGACGTGCGCGAAGCACTGCTCGACGAGTCGCTCGGCGTTGAGGCGACGACCAGCGAACTCAACGAGCTGGCCACCAACCTGCCGACCATCGCGCAGGCCCTGGTCCGGCTGCACCGCAGCTACCGGGCGGCGGTGGAGAGCACGGCCGCGCTGGTCACCGAGAACGGCATGGGCCCGCACGGCAGCGCCGCCGCGCCCCTGCCCCACGAGGAGGTCCGCGACTTCTTCTACGAGCGCGAGAACTACGTCGCCGAGCTGGACGAACGCGCCGAGCGGATGGCCGAGGACATCGGGCTGCGGCGCGGCGGCGTTCACAACACTTTGCTGGAGAGGCTGGCGAGCCACTACGGCGTGCAGGTGACCAGCGAGGGCATCGACGAGGCCGCCGGCCAGCAGCACCGCTACTCCCCCGATGCGAAGATCCTGCGGCTCGCGCCGAGCCTGCGCGTGGGCCAGCGGGCGTTCCGGATGGCTTCGCAGATCGCCCTGCTGGAGTACGACGACCTGATCACCGAGCTGGCCGACTCGTGGGCGTTCTCCGGCCCGGCGGCGCGGTCGCTGGCCCGCGTCGGCCTCGCCAACTACTTCGCCGGGGCGCTGATCCTGCCCTACGGCCCGTTCCTGTCCGCCGCGGAGAACTTCCGCTACGACATCGAGCGGCTGTGCGACCACTTCGGCGTCGGGTTCGAGACGGTGTGCCACCGGCTGTCGACCCTGCAGCGGCCCAAGCGGCGCGGGGTGCCGTTCTCGTTCGTGCGGGTGGACCGCGCGGGCAACATGTCGAAGCGGCAGTCGGCGGCCGGCTTCCACTTCTCCCGCGTCGGCGGGTCGTGCCCGCTGTGGAACGTCTACGAGGCGTTCAGCTCACCGGGCAAGATCCTCACCCAGATCGCGACCCTGCCGGACGGCAAGAGCTACTTCTGGATCGCGCGGACGGTCTCGCGCAACATCGGCGGCTACGGCAGCCCGGGCAAGATGTTCAGCGTCGGTCTCGGTTGCGAACTCCGGCACGCCGGGCGGCTCATCTACTCCACCGGCCTGGACCTGGACGCGAAGGCGGCCGCCACGCCGATCGGCATGGGCTGCAAGGTGTGCGAACGGCCGGCCTGCCCGCAGCGCGCGTTCCCGACGATCGGCAAGCAGCTCACGGTCGACGAGAACACCAGCACCTTCGTCCCGTACCCGGCGGTGCCCAAGGGATAGCGTGGGCGCATGACGACGCTCTTCCGGATCCTGGCCGTCAGCGGGAGCACGCGAGCGGGCTCGACCAACTCCGCGATGCTCGCCACCGCGCGGGCGGTCGCGCCGGAGGGCGCGGTCGTGGAGATCTACGACGGGCTGCGGTCGTTGCCGCACTTCGATCCGGACGACGACCGGGACCCGCTGCCGAACGCCGTCGCCGGCCTGCGCGGGCAGCTGAAGGAAGCGGACTCGGTGCTGTTCTGCACGCCGGAGTACGCGGGCGCGCTGCCCGGGTCGTTCAAGAACCTGCTCGACTGGGCGGTGGGCTCGGACGCGATGAGCGGCAAACCGGTGGCGTGGATCAACGTGTCGTCCTCGGTCACCGGCGCGGCCGGGGCGCACGAGTCGCTGCGGACCGTCCTGGGGTATCTGGGGACGCGGATCGTCGAGGACGCCTGCGTGCACATTCCCGTGCCGCGGGAGGCGATCGGCGCGGACGGCCTCATCGGGGACGAGACCATCCGGCAGCGGGTGCGGGAGGCGCTGACCGCGCTGGCGACCCGCTAGTGTCCTGAGTTATTAATTCGCGTGCAGTAGCGTGCGATGGAGTCAAGGATCTGGTCGGCGGTCTTGGTCCAGACGTAGGGCCGTGGTTCGTTGTTCCAGGTCTCGATCCATGCGCGGATGTCG
>NZ_PQHY01000136.1:0-6613 GCF_003385175.1 Amycolatopsis ruanii | reverse complement strand
AGATTTGTAAAAGAGCCAGAACGTAGGCTGGCCCCATGGTCGTCTCAGCTTCGTTTCCCGGTCCGGCCAAGCGGGCGGACGTCGCGCCCTTTCACGTCATGGAGGTGCTCTCCGCGGCGGCCGCCCGGCAGCGGACGCACGGGGACGTCGTCAGCCTGGCCGCGGGCCAGCCCAGCGCGGGCGCGCCCAAGCCGGTGCTCGAAGCCGCCGCACGGGCGCTCACCGGGCAGAACCTCGGCTACACCGTCCAGCTCGGCATCCCCGAGCTGCGCGAAGCCATCGCCGGGCACTACGACCGTCGCTACGGCATGACCGTCAGCCCGGAGGACGTCATCGTCACCACCGGGTCCTCCGGCGGCTTCATGCTGTCCTTCCTGTCCGCCTTCGACGCTGGTGCCCGCGTCGCGATGGCCCGGCCCGGCTACCCGGCCTACCGCAACCTGCTGTCCGCCCTGAACTGCGAAGTCGTCGAGTTCGCCACCGATGAGCGCACCCGCTTCCAGCCGACCGTCGACCTGCTCGACGAGCTCGGCCCGATCGACGGGCTGATCGTGGCGAGCCCCACCAACCCGGCCGGGACCGCGCTGCCGCCGGGCGAACTCGCCGCCATCGCCGGCTGGTGTTCGGCCCGCGGCGTGCAGCTGATCAGCGACGAGATCTACCACGGCATCTCCTACGGCACCGAACTCGGCTGCGCGTGGCAGTCCACCACGGAATCCATCGTGCTGGGCTCGTTCTCCAAGTACTTCGCCATGACGGGCTGGCGGCTGGGCTGGATGCTCGCCCCGAAACGCCTGCACCGCGCGATCGACGTGCTCACCGGCAACCTCAACATCTGCGCCCCGGCGCTCGCGAAGAACGCCGCCGTCGCCGCGTTCGAGCCGGAGTCCTACGCCGAGCTGGACGGGCACGTCGCGCACTACCGCCGCAACCGCGACCTGCTGCTGGACGGCCTGGCCGGCATCGGGCTGACCCGCGTCGCCCCGGTCGACGGCGCGTTCTACGCCTACGTCGACGTCTCCGAGCACACCACGGACAGCCTGAGCTGGTGCCAGCGGCTGCTCGCCGACCGCGGCGGCGCGATCACGCCGGGCATCGACTTCGACCCGGTCGACGGCGGGAAGTTCGTCCGGTTCTCCTTCGCCGGGTCGGAAGCCGACGTCACCGAGGGTGTCGCGCGGCTGGGCCGGTGGCTCTCCGGGGGAACCCCCAGTTTTCCCTGAACGTTGACCAGAACACGGGCGCCCCGGCACGAACCCGTGCGAGGCTGCTCGTAGCGGGCCGAACGAGCCCGCGTGGCACAACCGGAGGGGAATGCCATGTTCTGGAAGATCGTCGGCGCGCTGCTCGTCGCCTGGCTCGCGTTCATGGTTATCGGCTCGGTGATCGGGTTCGTGTTCAAGGCCATCCTGTGGATCGCCGTGATCGGTGGCGTCGGCTTCCTGGGTGCCGCCGCCTACAGCGCGATCAAGAACAACAAGGAGCGCAAGCAGATCCGGCCCTAGAGCACGGCCCGCGCCGCCTCGGCGCCGTCCCAGAGGTGCGCGCGCAGCCCGGCCGCCCGCGCGCCCTCCACATTGGACTGACGGTCGTCGAAGAAGACGCAGTCGCCCGCCGGTACGCCGAGGCGGGCGACGAGCAGTTCGAAGATCTCCGCGTCCGGCTTGGCCACACCCACGTCGCCGGAGAACACCCGGACCCGGAAGTGCCGCATCCAGTCCTGCCGCTCGGCGAACCGGGCGAACGAGGACGGCGCGTTGGACAGCAGCGCCAGCGGCACCCCGGCCGCGCTCAGCCCGGCCAGCAGTTCCAGCGACGACTCCCGCACGTCCGACCAGCCGCGGATGTCGATCTCGGTCAGCTTGTCCGATGTGGACTCGTCGACCGGCACGCCGAGCGCCTCCCCGATCCCGCCCCAGTACTCCAGGTCGGAGCTGCCCCGGTCGTAGGCGTCCCGCAGCCGCCAGTACTGCGGCTCGAACTCCGCCAGCGGCACGCCCAGCGTGGCGGCCAGCTTCGGCAGCGCGGTCGTCCGGCCGCAGATCACCTCGCCGTAGTCGAACACCACCCAGCCGGTCACGGGTGACCACCGGCCTTGATGCGGCGCAGCGCCTCGTCCACGTCGGCGGCCGAGACGTCCCGGTGCAGCACGAACCGCACCTTGCCGGCCATCGGCAACGCGAGCACGCCCTGCGCCCGCAGCGACTCCAGCGTCACGGCGATGTCGGCGACCGGCGCGAGCACGATGTTCGTCTCCGGGGTGTCGGCCTGCCAGCCCAGGTCACGCAGCCCGTCGGCCAGCCGGCGGGCCTTGTCGTGCTCCTCGGCGAGGTCCGGGACCCGGTCCAGCGCCACCAGGCAGGCCGCGGCGAGCACGCCGATCTGCCGCATGCCGCCGCCGAGCATCTGCCGCATCCGGCGCGCCCGCTCGACGAACTCCCGGCTGCCCGCGACGACCGACCCGGCGGGCGCGCCGAGCCCCTTGCTGAAGCACGCGGACACGCTGTCCACACCGACGGTCAGCGCGGCGGGCGGCAGGCCGAGCGCGACGGCCGCGTGCCACACGCGGGCGCCGTCGAGGTGAACCTGCAGCCCGGCCTGGCGCGCGGTGGACAGCAGCTGGGCGTGCTCGTGCGGCGGGATGACCGCGCCACCGGCCGCGTTGTGGGTGTTCTCCAGGCACAACAGCGTGGTGCGCAGCGCGTAGTACGGGCCGCTGCGGGACCCGATGGCCGCCGCGACCGTCTCCGGCTTGGGCCGGCCGGGGCCGCCGTCGTGCGGCAGCGCCTCGGGCATGCCACCGGCGAGCCAGGCGGCCGAGCCCAGCTCGTTGTTCAGCACGTGCGCGTTGTTCGGCGCGAGGAACCGGTCACCGCGCTGGAGGTGGACGGACAGGGCGATGAGGTTGGCCATCGTGCCGCTGGGCGTCCACAGCGCGGCCGGCATGCCGAGGACCGCGGCGGCGCGCTCCTCCAGCTCGCGGACGGTGGGGTCGACGTCGATCACGTTGTCGCCGACCTCAGCGGACGCCATCGCTCTGCGCATCTGCTCATCCGGACGGGTGACGGTGTCCGAACGGAAGTCGATCAACTGGGTGGCTGCTGAGGTCACAGTCAGATCACATCACACCGTTCAGATGATCTTCAAGAAGGTGCAACCCGCCGGGTGGGCGGTTCCGTCTTTACGCCGAGACCGAGGAGCGGAGAGCCTAAACGCGTGGACGAACGCGACGAGCAGGACTTCGCGGAGTACTTCGCGGCCAAGCGCGACTCCGTGCGCCGGACCGCGTACCTGCTCTGCGGCGACTGGCACCGCGCGGACGACCTCGCGCAGACGGCGTTCGTGGCGCTGCACCGGAAGTGGAACCGCATCCGGGACCGCGCCGCGACCGACGCCTACGTGCGGCGGACGCTGGTCCGGGCGTCGATCGACGAGTCGAGACGGCCCTGGCGGAGGGAGCGGCACGTGGCGGAGCTGCCCGAGCCCGAGCCCACCGGATCCCGGCTGGACGAGCAGGTCGCCACGCGCGCGGACCTGCTGGCCGGGCTGCGCGCGGTGCCGGCGAAGCAACGGGCCGTGCTCGTGCTGCGCTACTTCGAGGGCCTGGACGTGGCCGGGGTGGCGAAGGCCCTCGGCTGCAGCGAGGGGAACGTGAAGAGCCAGACCGCGCGCGGGCTGGCGAACCTGCGCGAAGCGTTGGGTGAGGAGGTGGAAGCCGGTGGATGAGCACGAGCTGCGGGAGCTGTTCCGGTCCGCGCCCGGTGAGCCGCCTCCGGCGGGCTTCGACGTGCGGGACGTGCGGGCGGCCTCGGCGCGGGTGACCGCGCGGCGGCGTACGACGCTCGCCGTGGCGTCACTCTGCGTGGTGTTCGCCCTGTTCGGCGCCGGAATCGCCGGATTGGTCCAGTCCCGGACCACCCAATCGACTCAAGTCCAGGGGCAGGAGCAACCGGCGAACGCGCCGGAGCGTCTCCCGTCCGTTGCGCCACAGCTTTCCGGCCCCTCCGCCATGCAGGGAGGAGAGGGCGCCGGGGAGAACGGCCCACGGGCCGACAGCACCTCCGGGTGCGACAAGGTGGACCGGGAGCTCGCCACCGCCCTCGCTGGCGAGCTTCCGGCCACCGGGATCACCGCGCCGCGCGCCGGGGACGTGTGCACCCCGGGGTCGCGGACGGCGAGCTACGGCGTCACGGAGAACGGCCGCACCGGTTCGGTGTCGGCGACCGTGCTACCGCCGGGGGCCAGCGTCCAGCTCGCGAAGCTCGCCGACGGCGCCGTGGTCGACCAGCGGCTGGCCGCGGGCGGCGGGACGGTGATCGTGCTGAGTGTGCCGAACCCGGGCAGCGCCGCGCCGCTGGCGGACGACGTCGCGAAGATCGCCACCGCGCTCGCGCAGAGGTTCTAGCTGGTTAGATGGGCGGCCATGACGTCCGGAGCGAGCACGCCGAAGGGTGAGCGCAGGCGGGCGGCCCTCATCGAGGCCGCGGCCGAGCTGCTGGTCGAGGGCGGCTTCGACGCGATCCGGCACCGCGCAGTCGCCGAGCGGGCCGGGCTGCCCCTGGCGTCCACGACGTACTACTTCGACTCGCTCGACGACCTCATCAGCGCCGCCGCCGAGCACCACGGCCGCACCGAGCTGGCGAAGGGGCACGCGCAGCTGGACGAGCTGCCGACCGCGCCGCGCGGCATCGACAGCGTGGTGGAGCTGGTGCTGGACCAGCTGCTCGGCGAGGACGCGGGGTACGAGGCGGTGCTGCTGCGGTACGAGCGGCTGGAGGCGACCGGGCGGCGGCCGTACCTGCGGCCGCTGATGCGGGCGCTCGGCGCGGAGCTGCGGGAGCTGCTGACCGAGATCTTCGCCCGGTCCGGGCTGGCGATCGAGCGGGACCGCCTGGAGGAGCTGATCGCGCTCGTCGACGGTGCCGTGGTCAACGCCTTGATCGAGGTGGACCCGGATCCGCGGGCGGTGGCGCGGGCGAGGCTCGCCCGCGCGCTCTCTAAGCTTGGGGCGTGACGAAACCGCAGATCCCGAACGTCCTCGCCGGTCGCTACGCCTCTCCCGAGCTGGTCTCGCTGTGGTCGCCGGAGAACAAGGTGAAGCTCGAGCGCGAGCTGTGGATCGCGGTGCTGCGCGCGCAGCGGGACCTGGGCGTCGAGGTGCCGGACGGGGTCGTCGAGGACTACCAGCGGGTGCTGGACCAGGTCGACCTGGGCAGCATCGCCGAGCGGGAGCGCGTCACCCGGCACGACGTGAAGGCGCGGATCGAGGAGTTCAACGCGCTGGCCGGCCACGAGCACGTGCACAAGGGGATGACGTCGCGGGACCTGACCGAGAACGTCGAGCAGCTGCAGGTCCGGCGGTCGCTGGAGCTGCTGCGCTCGCGGGTCGTCGCGGTGCTGGCCCGGCTGGCGGCGCTGGCGGCCGAGCACGCGGAGCTGGTGATGGCCGGCCGGTCGCACAACGTGGCCGCCCAGGCGACGACGCTGGGGAAGCGGTTCGCGACGGCGGCCGACGAGCTGCTGGTGGCGTTCGACCGGCTGGACGACCTGATCGGGCGGTACCCGCTGCGGGGGATCAAGGGCCCGGTGGGGACGGCGCAGGACATGCTGGACCTGCTGGGTTCGGCGGAGACGCTGGCCGAGCTGGAGCAGCGGATCGCCGCGCACCTGGGGTTCTCGCGGACGTTCACCAGCGTCGGGCAGGTTTATCCGCGGTCGCTGGACTTCGACGTGCTGTCGGCGCTGGTCCAGGTGGCGGCGGCGCCGTCGAGCCTGGCGAAGACCATTCGGTTGATGGCCGGGCACGAGCTGGTGACCGAGGGGTTCAAGCCCGGGCAGGTCGGCTCGTCGGCGATGCCGCACAAGATGAACACGCGGTCGTGCGAGCGGGTCAACGGGCTGGCCGTGGTGCTGCGCGGGTACCTGTCGATGATCGGCGAGCTGGCCGGCGACCAGTGGAACGAGGGGGACGTGTCGGATTCGGTGGTGCGGCGGGTCGCGCTGCCGGACGCGTTCTTCGCGCTGGACGGGCTGCTGGAGACGTTCCTCACGGTGCTCGACGAGTTCGGCGCGTTCCCGGCCGTGGTGGCGCGGGAGCTGGAGCGGTACCTCCCGTTCCTGGCGACGACGAAGGTGCTGATGGCGTCGGTGCGCGGCGGGGTCGGCCGGGAAACCGCCCACGAGGCGATCAAGGAGCACGCGGTCGGGGTGGCGCTGGCGATGCGCGAGAAGGGCGCGGACAACGACCTGCTGAACCGCCTAGCCGACGACGCGCGACTGCCACTGGACCGCGACGCACTGGAGCGGTTGCTGGCGGACCGGATCTCGTTCACCGGCGTGGCGCCGGCGCAGGTGGCCGCGGTGGTGGCGCGCGTGGAGGACGTGCTGACGCGGTTCCCGGAGGCGTCGAAGTACGTACCGCAGCCGATCCTCTGAGCTGGGTGGGGTTCGTTCGGGCGGATGGGGTTCGCTGGGTCGGATGGGGCTCGCTGAGTCAGGCGGGGTTCGCTGAGTCGGGCGGGGTCCGCCGAGGCCGGGAGGGCTCGCTGGGTCAGGCGGGGTTCGCTGAGTCGGGCGGGGTCCTCCGAGGCCGGGAGGGCTCGCTGAGTCAGGC
>NZ_PQHY01000135.1:0-7428 GCF_003385175.1 Amycolatopsis ruanii | reverse complement strand
AAGGCTTCTACAACACACGCCGACTACATTCAGCGCTGGGATATCGACCACCGATCGAAGTGCTCGACGAATGGTTCACCAATCAGCAGGTTGCGTGATACAGTCCGCTTGAGCCGCGTCCGAGATTTTCGGAGCACATCAAAAGAGTACCTTGACACGCCTGATCGGCGACCAAAAGCGGGCTGGGGATCGGGAGCGGGGGAGGTCTGGTTGGGGTAGTCCGTGCGTTGCGTTGCCCGGCTTGCGGGTTGTTCGTGGCGCTGGAAAAGAAAAAAGGCCCCGCTTCGCGAGGCCCTTCGCTGGTCTCTCTACCGTCTGCGGCGGGGTTTCCACACCACCAGGGCGGTTTCCTGCTTCATCGGCACCAGGTCCTTCCGGTAGGAACGGTGCACCGCCGCCGCGGCTTGTTCGGCCGCCGCGTACGCCGTGGCCAGTTCTTCGGTCAGTTCGGCGATCCGGGACTGCAGCGCCTCGACCTGGTTCTCCAGCTCGATGATCCGCTTGATGCCCGCCAGGTTGACGCCCTCCTCCTGGGACAGGCGCTGCACCTCGCGCAGCAGCGCGATGTCCCGCATGGAGTACCGCCGCCCGCCGCCGGCTGTTCGGCCCGGCGACACCAGGCCCATCCGGTCGTACGACCGCAGGGTCTGGGCGTGCAGGCCGGACAGCTGCGCGGCCACGGAGATCACGAAGACCGGGGTCTCCTCGTCGGCCCCGTGCGGCAACCCGCCGAACACCTCGATCAACTCCTCTCGCGGAGCAGCTTCGTGATCTCCGGACGCGGGTCGTGCTTCTCGGCGATCTTCGCGTACGCCTCGAGCGCCTCCCGCTCCGAAGACTCCAACCGCGACGGCACGGCCACCTGCAGCGTGACGAGCAGGTCGCCCTGCGAACCGTCCCGCTTCTTGATGCCCTTGCCGCGCACCCGCAGGACCCGGCCGCTGCCGGTCCCCTCGGGCACCTTCACCGAAACCTTCCCGTCCAGCGTCGGCACGGTGATCGTCGCACCGAGAGCCAGTTCGGGGTAGCTCACCGGGACCGTGATCGTCAGATCATTACCCGACCGGCCGAACACCGGGTCCGGGTTCACGTGCACCCGGACGTACAGGTCACCGGCCGCCGCGCCGCCGCGACCGGGCTCGCCCTGGCCGGCCAGCCGGATCCGCTGGTTGTCGTCCACACCCGCGGGCACCCGCACGGTCAGCGTCCGCGTCTGGGTGCTGACGCCCTCGCCACCGCACTCGGGGCACGGGTCGTCGATGATCCGGCCGCGGCCACGGCAGTCGCGGCACGGCTCGGAGAACGCGAACGCCCCCTGGCTCCGGCTCACCAGCCCCGCGCCCATGCAGGTCGGGCAGGTGCGCGGCGTGGTGCCCGGGCGGGCGCCGTTGCCGTGGCACGTCGAACACGTCGCCGGGCTGGACAGCCGCAGCGGCAGGGTCGCGCCCTTCACCGCCTCGGCGAAGTCGATCCGCACGTCCGTCTCGACATCGGCCCCGCGCTGGCCGCGGGTGCCCGTGCTCTGCTGGCCCCGGCGGCCGAACAGGCCACCGAGGATGTCGCCCAGCCCACCGAAACCGCCCTGCGCGCCCGTGCCCGCGGTCTGGCCGAAGATGTCGCCGAAGTCGAAGCCGCCGGTGCCGCCACCGCCCGGGAAGCCGAAGCCACCGGGCCCGCCGCCCGCACCGAACAGCCGCCGCGCCTCGTCGTACTCCTTGCGCTTGGCCGGATCCGACAGGACGCCGTAGGCCTCCGAGACGGCCTTGAACTTCTGCTCGGCCTCCGTGTTGCCCGGGTTGGCGTCCGGGTGGTTCTCCCGGGCCAGCTTGCGGTAGGCCTTCTTGATCTCGTCCTGCGAAGCGTCGGAGGAGACGCCCAGCTCACGGTAGAAGTCCTTACCGATCCACTCCCGTGCACTCACCGGACGTCTCCTCCTCTCGCGTGCGTGTTACTGCTGTGCGTTCTCATCCGACAACTGCTCGACCGGTAGCTCACCCTCGACCGGGGCCTCGCCCGGCTCGTGGTCGGTGACGCCCACCAGCGCGGCCCGCAGCGTCCGGTCGCCGAACCGGTAACCCCGGCGCAGCACCGTCGTCACCGTCGGCCCGGACACGTCCGGCGAGGTGTTGTGCTGCACGGCCTCGTGCACGCTCGGGTCGAAGGGATCGCCCTCCGCGCCGAACGGCTCCAGCCCGATCCGCTGCAGGCTCGCGACCAGCTTGTCCGCGACCGCCTTGAACGCGCCGGTGAGGTCGCCGTGCTGCTCGGCCCGCTCGAAGTCGTCGAGCAGCGGCAGCAGGTCGTTCACCACCGACGCCTTCGCCGCGGTGACCACGGCCTCCCGGTCGCGGTCCACGCGCTTGCGGTAGTTCGCGAACTCCGCCTGCAGGCGCTGCAGGTCGGCGGTGCGCTCCGCGAGCTCCTTCTCGACGTCCGACGGAGCCGCCACCGCGTCGTCCACGATGGACTCGCCGAGCGACGGCCCGGCGTGGGCCGCCGGGGCGTCCGCGGCAGGCGCCTCGGCAGCCTCCGGCTGGGTCCGCACCTGGCCGGTCTCGGGGTCGATCTTGCGCCGGTCCCGCACGACCAGGGGCTCGGTGACCGGCTCCTGCTCGTCGATCTCGTTCGAGTGGCGTCCCGTCACTTCTTCTCGTCCTCGTCCACGATCTCGGCGTCCACCACGTCGTCCGCGCCCTTGTTCTCGGACGCGCCCGCCGCACCCGAGTCGGCACCCGGGGTGGCGCCACCGGCCTGCTGCGCGTTGGCGTACAGGGCGGTGCCCAGCTCCTGCGACGCGGTGTTCAGCTTCTCGATGGCTTCCTTGATCTTGGCCGTGTCGGTGCCCTTGAGCGCCTCGTTGGCCTCGTCGATCGCGGTCTTGACCTTGCCCTTGAGGTCCTCGGGCAGCTTGTCGTCGTTGTCCTTGACGAACTTCTCGGTCTGGTAGACCAGCGTCTCGGCCTGGTTGCGGGTCTCGGCCTCCTCGCGGCGCTTGCGGTCCTCCTCCGCGTGCGCCTCGGCGTCCTTGACCATCCGCTCGATGTCCTCCTTCGGCAGCGCGGAGCCACCGGTGATGGTCATCGACTGTTCCTTGTTGGTGCCCAGGTCCTTCGCCGTGACGTGCACGATGCCGTTCGCGTCGATGTCGAAGGTGACCTCGATCTGCGGCACGCCGCGCGGGGCCGGCGGGATGCCGGTCAGCTCGAACATGCCGAGCTTCTTGTTGTGCGCGGCGATCTCGCGCTCACCCTGGAACACCTGGATCTGCACCGACGGCTGGTTGTCGTCCGCCGTGGAGAAGATCTCCGACCGCTTCGTCGGGATGGTCGTGTTGCGCTCGATGAGCTTGGTGAACACGCCGCCCTTGGTCTCGATGCCCAGCGACAGCGGGGTCACGTCGAGCAGCAGGACGTCCTTGACCTCACCCTTGAGCACGCCGGCCTGCAGGGCGGCGCCGACGGCGACGACCTCGTCCGGGTTCACGCCCTTGTTCGGCTCGCGGCCGCCGGTCAGCTCCTTGACCAGCTCGGCGACGGCGGGCATGCGGGTGGAACCGCCGACCAGCACCACGTGGTCGATCTGGCCGACCGAGATGCCGGCGTCGCGGATCACGTTGTTGAACGGCGCCTTGGTGCGGTCCAGCAGGTCGGAGGTGATCCGCTGGAACTCCGCGCGGGACAGCGTCTCGTCCAGGAACAGCGGGTTCTTGTCCGCGTCGACCGTGATGTAGGGCAGGTTGATGTTCGCGCTGCTCGAGCTGGACAGCTCGATCTTCGCCTTCTCCGCGGCCTCGCGGATGCGCTGCAGCGCCATCCGGTCCTTGGTCAGGTCGATGCCGTGGCTGGCCTTGAACTTGTCCACCAGCCAGTCGACGATGCGCTGGTCCCAGTCGTCACCACCCAGGTGGTTGTCACCGCTGGTGGCGCGCACCTCGACGACACCCTCGCCGATCTCCAGCAGTGACACGTCGAACGTACCGCCACCGAGGTCGAAGACCAGGATGGTCTGCTCCTTCTCGCCCTTGTCCAAGCCGTAGGCCAGCGCGGCCGCGGTGGGCTCGTTGACGATGCGGAGCACGTTCAGGCCGGCGATCTGGCCGGCCTCCTTGGTGGCCTGCCGCTGGGCGTCCTCGAAGTAGGCGGGGACGGTGATGACCGCGTCGGTGATCTCCTCACCGAGGTAGGCCTCGGCGTCGCGCTTGAGCTTCATCAGCACGCGCGCGCTGATCTCCTGCGCCGTGTAGGCCTTGCCGTCGATCTCGGTCTTCCAGTCGGTGCCGATGTGCCGCTTCACGGACCGGATGGTCCGGTCGACGTTCGTCACGGCCTGGTTCTTCGCCGGCTGACCCGTCAGCACCTCGCCGTTCTTGGCGAACGCGACGATCGACGGGGTCGTGCGGGAGCCTTCCGAGTTGGCGATGACCGTCGGCTCGCCGCCCTCCAGGACAGCGACGACCGAGTTGGTCGTGCCGAGGTCGATGCCGACCGCTCGCGCCATGGTGTGTTCCCTCCTGGTTAGCCTCTGTGCGCAGCCCTGCGAGCTGCGGTTTCGCGCCCGCGTTGAGCGGGTGGTACTCAAGTTCTATCTCGGGCGCGTGTCGGGCGTCAATCAGACTTGAGTGATGCTCGCTCAACCTTTCTGACAGGGTAACGAGCGAGTTGCCGGGCTTGTTCCCGGCGTACCCGAAATGAGGTACGCGGCTTCGTGGCGGCGGACACAAGCCGAGTTGTAGAGGCCGGTGTGCCCGTCGCCGTCGTGGACGAGCAGCGTGCTGCCCTCGATCCGGGCGGACAGGCTGCGCGCCCAGGTCAGCGGCGTGGCCGGGTCGTGCGTCCCGCCGACCACCAGGATCGGCGGCGCGCCGCGCACCGGCTCGGGGTGCGGCGGATTCGCGGCCGGGACGGGCCAGCCGAGGCAGCCCGACGCGAAGTCCCAGAACTCGGAGTAGCGCCAGCTGTGCGGCGCGACCTCCCGGACCTGCTCGGCGAGCCGCCGCAGGTCCGCTGGTCCGGTGAACGGCGCCGGGAAGTCCTGGCAGCCGACGGCCCGGTAGGCGGCGTACTCCGGCGAGGTGAACTGCATGACCGAGGTCAGCGCGCTGGCGTCCCGCGGCGCGGCGCGGAGGGCATCGGCCAGCCGCGGCCACAGCTGGGGGAAGTAGAGGTGGGAGTAGACGCCCGCGGCCAGCTCCTCGGGGGTGGCCCGGCGGCCGAGTTGCGCCGAGGGCGCGCCGTCCGCCATGAGCGCGTCGTAGCGGGCGAGCACGTCCTCCCCGCAGGTGCTCGCGCACCACTGGGCGAATCGGAGCAGGCCGTCCTCGGTGGCGGCGGCCTCGTCGAGGATGGCCTGGCGCATCGGCAGGGCGTGGTCGACCGCGCCGTCCAGCACCATCGCCCGCACGTGGTGCGGGTAGCGGGCGGCGTAGAGCGCGCCGATCTCGGTGCCGTAGGAGACGCCGAGCCAGGAGATCCGGTCCTCGCCGAGGGCGAGCCGGATGCGCTCGACGTCCTCGGCGACGGTCGCGGTGTCGACCCGGCGGGGTCCGCGGCAGCCGAGGCCGACGTCCCGGTTGTGCGCGGCGAGCCGGGCGTAACCGGCGTCGTCGGCGGGGAAGCGGCTGACCGCGGGGTCGTGCATCGGGCCGCACGTGATGGCCGGGGTGCTGCCACCGACGCCGCGCGGGTCGAAGCCGATGACGTCGAACCGCTGGTTCAGCTCGGCGAACTCCGGGGTGGCGAGGCCGAGGCCGCCGTAGCTGACGACGTCGGCGCCGGATCCGCCCGGCCCGCCGGGGTTGACCAGCAGCGAGCCGATGCGGCGAGCCGGGTCGAGCGCGGGCAGGCGGGTCAGCCGCAGCATCGCGCCCGGGACGTCGAGTTCGGCGCACTGCAGGCGCTTCGCGGTCTGCGGGGTGGCGCAGTCGTGCCAGGTCAGGGCGGGTGCGGCCGGGGTGATGACGGGGGTGACGAGCAGGGTGGCGGCGAGGGCCAGTGCCGGGATCATGCGTGGGTCACCGTCGCGTCGCCGCTGGAGGTGCGGACGTCGAGCAGGTGGGGCGCGGCCGGGTCCTGGACGACGTTGATGGAGCGGTCGCCGCTCTTGGTCTCGCCCGCGACCCGGTAGCGGTCGGCGGGGACGACGACCCGGATGTCGCCGCTCTGGGCCTCGGCGTGGACGTTCTGCGCGGTGGCGAGGCCGACGTCGATGCTGCCGGATTTGGTGCGGGTCGTGACCGGGCCGGTGATGTCCTGGACGCGGATGTCGCCGGAGCTGGCGGCCAGGTCGACCGAGGCGGCGCCGTAGACGGTGAAGTCGCCGGAGCGGACCTCGCCGGTCACGGTGGTGCCGCGCGGCACGACGACCTCGTAGTCGACGGTGCAGTCGTTGCCGCAGCCGTCCAGGACGAGCTGGGCACCGGCGAGGCGGAAGGCCTGGCCGGGCTGGTCGCCGTCGTAGTGGAGGACCTGGTTGACCGAGGTCGTGGCGGTGTCCTCGATGCGGATCCGCACGTCGCCGGAGTTGTTGTCGACGTGGACGGCCGAGATCGGCTGCGTGACGGTGCTGGTGAGCTCGGCGCGTTCGGAGATGCGCCACCAGTCCCAGTTCAGGGCGATCCCGACCCCGGCGACGATCAGCGCGATCCCGCCTATCGCGAGTGCCGGCTTGCGCATTGCGTCCTCCCCAGTGAACTTTGCTGTGCCGGACACGCTATGGCCTGGGCGTGGGGGGCCGGTATCGGGGAAGCCCCCGGTTCATCCCGGGGGTCACCCCGACCGGCACTAGGGTGATCACCGGCCACTCTGTGACGAGGAGGAAGCGATGCCACAACCACCGAACCCGTACGAGTTCCTGCCGTCGGTGCCGGCGTTCACGGTGCGCAGCGACGACGTGGCCGACGGGGAGACGCTCGCGGCGCCGCACCTGAGCGGGATCTTCGGCGTCCCCGGCGGTGCGGACCGGTCGCCGCACCTGGCGTGGGAGGGCTTCCCGGCCGAGACGAAGAGCTTCGCGGTGACGTGCTACGACCCGGACGCCCCGACGGCCAGCGGTTTCTGGCACTGGGCGGTGTACAACATCCCGGCGTCGGTGACTTCGCTGCCGTCGGGTGCCGGGGACGCGTCGGGCTCCGGCCTGCCGGCGGGCGCCGTGACGGTGACCAACGACGGCGGCGTGCGACAGTTCCTCGGCGCGGCGCCGCCTCCCGGGCACGGGCCGCACCGGTACTTCTTCGTCGTGCACGCGCTGAACGTGGAGTCGCTGGACCTGCCCGACACGGCGACGCCGGCGTTCCTGGGGTTCAACATGTTCGGAGCGACCCTGGCACGCGCGATGGTGGTGCCGGTGGACGAGAACAAGGGCTGAGCTGGACGGGTGAGCGAGCCGCCCGGCGGGGGTGGGTTGTCCGGCGGGCGGCTCGCTCACCCGTCC
>NZ_PQHY01000134.1:0-7652 GCF_003385175.1 Amycolatopsis ruanii | reverse complement strand
GTCGGCCGAAATGCCGCTACCGTCCCGCCCGCAAACTGATCAAGATGGCACGGGTGAAGATCATCAAGGCGCTGGGCCTGCTCTACGCGGTCCCGCTGGCCCTGCTCGTCGTCGGCGTCGTCGGCGGGCTCGTCCTGGGGGAGGGCCTCTACCTCGCGGCCTTCGCGGTCGGCGCCGCGGCCACGCTCGCCGTCGTCGTCGCCCGGGCGAACGGGCGTGCGCTCGGCGGGTGGAAGCAGGCCGCGGTCGCGACGGTCGTGCTGGTCGCCGCCGGCCTGCTCCCGCTCCGGGCGGACAACCAGGACCTCCTCACGGCCGAGGGCCTGGAAGCCGGCCTGGACGAGCTCCGCGGCGTCGCGACGACCTACGACCTGATCGCGATCGGCGACGACTACCTCCGCGGCCAGCGCGGCGACCGCGCGCTGATCTACCGCGACGGCGACCTCCAGCCGGTGCCGCGGGACATGACCGGACCGGATCCGGAGTACGCGTTCGACCTGCGCGAGGTCGACTTCGGCGCGATCCCCGGCCTGGTCGGCCTCGCCCGCCAGCGGTTCCCCGACGCCACCGGCGAGGCGGAGGTGCGGATCACCCGGCCCCCGGGCGGGAGCCCGGTCGAGATCACGGTCCTCGTCGAACGCTCCGGGCCCGAACGCAGGGGCGAACTGGTCGCCGACGCCGCCGGGAACCCCCGCTAGTGCCCCACTTCGTCCCCGGCATCGGCCACTGCGCGGCGATGCAGATCATCCGCGGCCTGGGGCTCGTGTTCGCCGTGCCGATCGCGCTCGTCGTCGCGGGCGCGGTCGGCTGGCTGGCCCGGCGCGAGGGCATCTACCTCGCCGCACTCCTCACCGGCGCCGTCCTCACCCCGGTCCGCGTGCTGCCGGCCGCGCTCGCCAGGCCGGTGCTGGTCGTCGTCGGCCTGCTGCCGCTGTGGATCCGGTGACACCGCTCACGCCCCGGGGTCGATCGATCGCGCGCAGCCACATAGCCTGAAACCCATGAGGCTGAGCCAGGGAGAGGACGTGCGCACCCGGCTGGTCTTCGGCGCCCACTGGGGTTTCCTCGCGTTTTTCGCCGGCCTCGGCGTGTACCACCTGGTGACCGTCGTGATGACCGCCCTGCGGTCCGGGCACGCCAGCGTCGACCCGCTGGAACTGCTCGACGTCGGCCCGGTGCTGCTGCTCGCGTTCGTGCCCAGCCTCTTGCTCGGCCTCGCCCCGCTGGTCGCGTCGCGGCGCTGGGGGAGCGGGCCGCGGCGCGACTTCGGCTGGCTCCCGACCCTGCGCGACGTCAAGGTGGGCCTGGCCTGCGGTGCGCTCGCCCTGCTCGCCGGGTACCTGGTGAACCTGGTGCTGCTGGGCATCTACGGCACCGACCGGATCTCCGACAGCCCGCTCACCGACCTCGCCGAGGACGGCGGCCGGGACGAGTTCGTGTGGCTCGCGCTCGCCGTGCTCGTCGTCGTGGTCGCCACGCCGATGGCCGAGGAGCTGCTGATGCGCGGCTCGCTGTGGGGAGCGCTCGAACACCACCGCGTCCCGCAGTGGGTGATCCTGGTGCTCACCGCGGTCGTCTTCGCCTACCTGCACGGCGAACCGACCCGCACGCTCGCGCTGCTGACGCAGGGGCTGCTGATCGGCGCGGCGCGGTGGCGGACCGGCCGCGTGGGGGCGAGTTTCGTCGCGCACGCGGCGAACAACCTGGTCCCGGCGTTGCTGCTGTTCACCGGGTCCTGAGCGGAACGACCATGGCGACTAGGCTCGGTAGGTGCTGGGCGAGGATCAGAGGGAGGCACGCCGTGACGGCACATCCGGGCGAGCTCGACCCGCCTGATCTGCCCGCCACCGCGGAGGCCGCGCCCGCGCACCGCTGGGGGTTCGGCGCCTTCCTGGTGGTCGAGGCCGTCCTGCTGGCCTCCGCCGCGTTCGTCAGCGTCCTGCTCGGCCCGGCACCACCCGGTCAGCCGCTGCCCGCGCGGGACGTGCTGATCGGCACGATGGCCCCGACCGTCCTCGCCGCGCTGGTCGCGATCCTGATCACCAAGGTGCGGGGCAACGGCCCGTTCACCGACCTGCGGCTGTCCTGGCGCTGGGAGGACGTCAAGCTCGGGCTGAAACTCGGCAGCTTCGGGCTGGTGCTGACCACGGTCAGCGCGTTCATCTGGACCCAGGCGGTCGGCGAGGCCAACGCCGGATCGGCGATCAGCGCCCTGGTCGAGGAGCAGCCGATGTCGGTGAGCGCCGCCATCGTGATGTTCGCCTACCTGTGGCTGCTCGGGCCGATCTGCGAGGAGATCATCTACCGCGGCCTGCTGTGGAGCGCCGTCGAACGGCTGCACTGGGGTCAGGAGAAGTGGGCCCGGCTGGCGGCGTTCCTGCTGTCCACGGCGGTGTTCGCGGCCAGCCACCTGGAACCGCTGCGCACCACGCTGCTGCTGGTGATCGCCATCCCGATCGGCCTGGCCCGCCTGCTCACCGGCCGCCTGCTCGGCAGCATCGTGGCCCACCAGATGAACAACTTCCTGCCCGCGGTGGCGATGCTGCTCACGGCGCTGGGAGTGATGGCGATCTAGACGCCCGGTGCGGGCCGCGCGACCGGGTCTGGCAGAATAGTCGCTTGCCTGCTGCGGCCGGGCCCTCTCACCGTGCCGTGGCGACCGAAAGCTTCGGGTACTCGTCCGGTGTCCCCACACGGATCGTGACCCGACACCCGCGAGCACGCAGAGAACCAAGGAGTACCCACACACCGTGGCCGTCAAGATCAAGCTCCAGCGCCTCGGCAAGATCCGTGCGCCGTACTACCGCATCATCGTCGCCGACGCCCGCACCCGCCGGGACGGCAAGGCGATCGAGTCGATCGGCAAGTACCACCCGAAGTCCGAGCCGAGCTTCATCGAGGTCGACTCCGAGCGGGCCCAGTACTGGCTGGGTGTCGGCGCGCAGCCGACCGAGCCGGTGCAGCGCATCCTGGAGATCACCGGTGACTGGCAGAAGTTCAAGGGCCTGCCGGGCGCCGAGGGCACGCTGAAGACCGCCGAGCCGAAGCCGTCCAAGGAGGAGCTGTTCAACGCGGCCCTCGCGGCGGCCGGTGACGAGCCCGCCAACGAGGCCACCACGCCGAAGAAGAAGTCGGCCAAGAAGGCCGACGACGAGGCGGCGAAGGACGAGGCGTGAGCTTCCTCGCCGACTCCCTCGAACACCTGGTGCGCGGGATCGTGGACAACCCGGACGACGTCCGGGTCGACCTGATCACCACCCGCCGCGGCCGCACGCTCGAGGTCCACGTCCACCCGGACGACCTCGGCAAGGTCATCGGCCGCGGCGGCCGGACCGCGACCGCGCTGCGCACCGTCATGGGCGGCATCGGTGGCCGCGGCGTCCGCGTGGACGTCGTCGACACCGACCGCTGACCCATCCGTGGACGTCGTCGTCGGGCGGGTCGCCAAGGCCCACGGTGTGCGCGGTGAACTCGCCGTGGACATCCGGACCGACTCGCCCGAGGAACGCTTCCGCGACGGCGCGACGGTGACCGCGCGGTTCCGCGACGGCACCACGCGCCCGCTGACCATCGCAGCCGCCCGCCCACACAGCGGGCGGCTGCTGGTCACGTTCGAGCAGGTGGTGACGCGCGAGGCCGCCGACGCCCTGCGCGGCGCCCTGCTGCTCGCCGACACCGCCGATCTGCCGCCCACGGACGACCCGGACGAGTTCTACGACCACGAACTCGAGGGTCTGCGTGCCGAGCTGAGCGACGGCGAGGTGATCGGCACCGTCACCGAGGTGGTGCACGCCCCGCACGGCGAGCTGCTCGCGCTCGACCGCGACGGGCGCACCGTTCTCGTCCCGTTCGTGCAGGCCATCGTGCCCGTGGTGGACGTCAAGGGCGGCCGGGTCGTCATCGATCCCCCCGAGGGCCTGCTCGACGACGCCGGCTGACGGGCTGGTTACGCTCGCGCCGTGCGGATCGACGTCGTCACCATCTTCCCCGAGTACCTGGACCCGCTGCGGGCCGCGCTGCTGGGCCGCGCCATCGAGCGCGGGCTGATCGAGGTCGGGGTGCACGATCTGCGGGACTGGACCCACGACGTGCACCGCGCCGTCGACGACGCGCCCTACGGCGGCGGTCCCGGCATGGTCATGAAGCCCCAGGTCTGGGGCGACGCGCTGGACGCCGTCTGCGGTCCGGACACCCGGCTGGTCGTCCCGACGCCGGCGGGCCGCCCGTTCACCCAGGAGATGGCGCGCTCCTACGCCCGCGAGAAGCACCTGGTGTTCGCCTGCGGCCGCTACGAGGGCATCGACCAGCGCGTGATCGACGACGCCGCGCGCCGGATGCCGGTCGACGAGGTGTCCATCGGCGACTACGTGCTGGTCGGCGGCGAAGCCGCGGTGCTCGTGATGGTCGAGGCCACGGTGCGGCTGCTGCCTGGCGTCCTGGGCAACCCGGTGTCGGCCGAGCAGGACTCCTTCTCCGACGGCCTGCTCGAAGGCCCCAGCTACACGCGCCCCGAGGTGTGGCGCGACCTGTCCGTGCCCGAGGTGCTGCGGTCGGGCAACCACGCGCTCATCGACCGCTGGCGGCGCGACCAGGCCCTGGAGCGAACGCTGCTGCGCCGCCCCGATCTCCTCGACCGGCTGCCGGACGGTACCCTGGACGAGCGCGATCTCGCCGTGCTCGACCGTGTCCGGTCGGGGCAGCGGCAGGCCGGGTGATCCGGCCGGGGACGCGTCTGCAATACTTGACAGGTTGGCCGTGCCAGTGGTGCGCGCCTGCCACAAGCCCCCGGGTCGCCTGCCCCAGTGAGAGCGTGCGCGTGCTCGGATGACTGCCAGACAGACGAAGGACGAGGACGGACTCCCGATGAACACCCTGGACGCCCTGGACGCTCAGTCGCTGCGTTCCGACATTCCGCACTTCCGCCCGGGTGACACGCTGAAGGTGCACGTTCGCGTCATCGAGGGAAACCGTGAGCGTGTTCAGGTTTTCCAGGGCGTCGTGATCCGCCGCCAGGGTGGCGGTATTCGCGAGACCTTCACCGTGCGCAAGGTTTCGTTCGGTGTCGGCGTCGAGCGCACTTTCCCGGTGCACAGCCCGAACATCGCGAAGATCGAGGTGCACAAGCGCGGTGACGTGCGTCGCGCCAAGCTGTACTACCTGCGCGAGCTGCGCGGCAAGGCCGCCAAGATCAAGGAGCGCCGCGAGGCCCCGACCGCGTCCTGAGCGATCGGACTTTCTCCGATAGCCTGGCGAAGTGGTCGAACCTGTGCCCTCCAGCGCCGCTGAGGACGAGCCCGAACGCCCGAACCCGGACGAGAATGCCGATTCCGGCGCAAATGGGAAACGGCGCCGCCGCAAGCCCAAGAAACAGCGCTCGTTCTGGGTCGAACTGCCGATTCTGATCGTCGTCGCGCTGGCGCTGGCATTCGTGTTCCAGCAATTCCTGGCGCGGGTCTACACGATTCCTTCAGGGTCGATGGAGACCACGTTGCACGGCTGCCCCGGGTGCTACGGCGACAAGGTCCTGGTCGACAAGATCACCTACGACTTCACCGACCCCGAACCGGGTGATGTCGTGGTGTTCAAGGGCCCGGAGCCGTGGGTGGAGAACGAGGCGGCGACCGAGCGGTCGAGCAACGCGGTGGTGCGCTTCTTCCAGAACATCGGTTCGGTGTTCGGGCTGGCGCCGCCGGACGAGCGCGACTTCGTCAAGCGGATCATCGCGACCGGCGGCCAGACCGTCGAGTGCTGTGACGCCCAGAACCGGGTCGTCGTCGACGGCAAGGCCCTGGACGAGCCCTACATCCACTGGAAGAATCCGGACGACCAGCGGCAGGAGCCGTTCGACCCGGTGACGGTGCCGGACGGCTACGTCTGGGTGATGGGCGACAACCGCAACGACTCGTGCGACTCGCGTTGCCAGGGTGGCGGCGGGGTCCGCGGTGCCGTCCCGGTGGACAACATCATCGGCAAGGCACGCATCATCGTGCTGCCACCCGGCCGGTGGGGCGGGGTCAGCGACCACAACCCGCAGGCCGCCGCCCAGCCGGCCGCGCTCGGGATGAGCGCTCCGGCGTGGCAGGAAGGCGTTCCGCTCGGGTTCGGGGTCGTCGCCGCGTGGCCCGTGGTGTGGGGCGGGCGGCGACTGGGCTCGAAGGTGCGCGAGGCGGTCGAGCGAAAGCGGTAACCAGGTTGGGTAGGTCTTCGGCGGTTCTGGCCTCCTTCCGCCCGCCCAGGGCGATCGTCCGGGGCGAGACGGCGTGGGGTCTGCAGTCCGCGCTGGACCGGCGGGGCCTCGGTCCGGTGGCCGGGGTCGACGAGGCGGGCCGCGGGGCCTGCGCCGGTCCGCTGGTGGTGGCGTCGTGCGTGCTCCGCCCCGGTGACGCCGCGCGGCTGGCCGAGCTGAACGACTCGAAGCTGCTCACGGCGCTGGCCAGGGAGCGGGTCTACGAGCGGCTCCTGGTGCGCGCCCTGGACTATTCGATCGTCGTCATCTCACCCGAAGAGGTGGATCAGCTCGGTATTCACGTCACCAACATCGAGGGCATGCGCCGGGCGGTGGCGGGGTTGCGGGAGTGCCCCGGGTACGTGCTGACGGACGGTTTCAAGGTGCCCGGCCTGCCGGCGCCGAGCGTGCCGGTGATCAAGGGGGACCGGGCGGTGGCGTGCGTGGCGGCCGCGTCGGTGCTGGCGAAGGTGACGCGGGACCGGATCATGGCCGAGACGCACCTGAAGTACCCGATGTACGGATTCGACGTGCACAAGGGGTACACGACCGTGGACCACGGCGCGGCGCTCGTCGAACACGGGCCGTGTGAGGTACACCGGTGGTCGTACACCAATGTGGCAGCGGCGGCCGCCGCCCACGGTATGCGACCACCGCGGAAGGTCATGCTCACCGCTGCTGCATTGGGGCAGTCCGATGCTCCGGTACGTGCTCTGGAGGGCAGCGTGGTTCAGAATGGGAGTTCCGCCGCCGGAGACCGGTCGAACTCGCGAGGAGGGGCGCGGATTTCATGAGCGCAGAGGATCTCGAGAAGTACGAGACCGAGATGGAGCTGTCGCTGTACCGTGAGTACCGCGACATCGTCAGCCAGTTCTCGTACGTGGTGGAGACCGAGCGGCGGTTCTACCTGGCCAACGCGGTGGACTTGCAGGTCAGGGACAGCGGGGGAGACGTGTACTTCGAGGTCCGCATGTCCGACGCGTGGGTGTGGGACATGTACCGGCCGGCTCGTTTCGTGAAGAACGTTCGTGTGATCACGTTCAAGGACGTGAACGTGGAGGAGCTGGAGAAGCCCGAGCTGAGGCTCCCGGAAGAGGGCCCCTTCTCCGGCTGAGAGCAGCTTCACCACCCGAGGGACGTCCTCCACACGGGGGACGTCCCTCGCTCTTTTCTGTTTGCTGCTGCCCGGCCGCCGGGGTTGGCGCAGCCCACTGCATCGACCCCGAACCTCGCTTATTCGCGACCCACCCATCAACCTCAGCCCGCCCTCACGTCTCCCGCTTCTTCACAGGGGCCGCCCTCGCCTCTCCCGCTTCTTCATCGGAAGCCCCTTGCTTCTCCCGGTTCCTCCCAGGAAGCCCCCTGAGCACCTGAGCCGTCTGCCCCAGCCCGGGCAGCCGCAGCGCCCCGCCACCCTCTGAGCCCC
>NZ_PQHY01000133.1:0-7804 GCF_003385175.1 Amycolatopsis ruanii | reverse complement strand
GGGGAGTCGATGTGGTGGGTGCACGTATCGGAGGTGGGGGGCGGCCGTGGTGGCGAGCGGGCTGTCGACGGTGTGTGGAAGGGGATTTCGAGTGGGGCGTAGCTGGCCGGAATCCCTGGGGTGCGGGCATGGCATACGGGGGTGCGAAAGGCGCGCGCGAATGAGACGTTTCTTCCGCTGGCCAGCGCGACGCACAAGGGCCGTTAGACCCGTGTGAAGATGTGCGATTCCCCGCTATTCGCGGGCGCCTGAATGCCCAATGGGGGAAACCGGCCCGTCAGTGGGCGATGTGCTTGGCCTCGCGCGACGGGGGTGGTACCGGCGCCGGATCCTGCGGCGCGCGGGCTATCCGGACCTGGTTCCGCCCACCCTCCTTCGCCTCGTAGACCGCCGCGTCCGCGGCTTGCATCAGCGTCGCCAGGGTGTCGCCGTGGTCGGGGAACACCGCGACCCCTATCGAGGCCGTCCGGTCCGCCACCAGCGTCTGGTCGCCGCGCTTGTTGGTCGTCCTGATCCGCAGTCCGGCCACCGCCGAGCGGATGCGCTCCCCGGCGACCGTCGCCGCCGCCTGGTCCGTGTCCGGCAGCAGCACCAGGAACTCCTCACCGCCGAAGCGGCCCACCACGTCGCTCGGGCGGGTCACCTCGTCCAGCAGCTGCGCCAGGTGCCGCAGCACGTCGTCACCCGCGGGGTGGCCGAACGTGTCGTTGATCCACTTGAAGTGGTCCAGGTCGATCATCAGGATCGCCAGCGGATCGGCCGCCTTGCCCGCCCGCGTCAGCGCCCGCTCGGCCGACTCCGTCCACCCGCGCATGTTCGCGACCTGCGTCTTCGGGTCCGTGCGCACGTCGGCCTGCAGCTGCTCGATCTCGGCGAGCCGGTTGAACACCACCGTCACCACGGCCATGATCGCCACCGTCGGCGGCATGATCACCAGCAGGATCGCCGTGACCGCGCCGAGGCCGATCGTGATCGCCTCCAGCACGTTGTCCGCCGGGCTGCCCAGCACCGTCCGCGCGTTCGCCTTCTCCGGCGCGGCCAGCGCGATCACCGAACCGATGTAGAGGATCTGCACGCCCTCGTAGATGAGCCCGGCCACCAGCATCCAGCCGAACTCGACGAGCGAACCGGTGATGTCCAGCGAACCCCAGTCGTGCGGACCCAGCTCCACGTACACCTGGTGGGCCAGCGTCGCCGCCAGCATGTGGGCCACCGTCGAGTACACGAAGTTGTGCGCCGGCCGCCGCGCGACGAACCAGCGCTGCACCCGGACCAGACCGACGACCAGGATCGTCAACGGCACCGGAAGAATAATCGCGGCCGGCACCACCCAGACCGCGGTCAGGTCGATCAGGACCCGCCCACCCGCATTTCGCCGACGTTCTTCCTGGCGCCGGGTCAGTTGAATGTGCGCCGTGGCGCCGACGGTGAGAATCGCGAACCGCAGCCAATCGAGACCGCTCGGCGCGCTCGCGTTCACGAATGCGACGACCAGCCACCCGACCGCAATCAGTTCGGCGACGAGCAGGAAAGCGACGAATCGCTTCGGACGACGCCACAATGCCCAATTCCGCGGCAGCATGGCGCGGCGCGTGCTCAACGCATCACGCTTTGTGTTCGGCTCCGCCCTCCCGGGCGCGGCCTGGCGGGGTACCGAATTGCGCTCTTCGATGGGCTGAACGCCCTCCCTGGGGTCCGGATCGCCGTGGAGTGTAGGCGATCGCCGACGCGCGTGGTGCGGAGGCATCGGCTCACCTTCCCTCGACATCGCGTACCGCCGCCGGGTAACTTTGCTGTGCCCGGAACGACGCCGGGTACTTTCCATCAACAGGTATCATCTCACCGCACGCGAAGCGCCGCGTACCTCCGCCACGAGCGGCTGTACGGACGCAACGCGTCCCGGCCACAGGCACCGAATGGAGGTGTTCCTCGTGTCTGACCGCGACTTCTGATCCCCCGCTGTGAATAGCGTTCGTTTCCGTTCCCGTGGGAGAGGTGTTCGTCGTGCGCGACCGCGACTTCTGAGGTGCCGTCGATTTGTGTTCGTTTCCGCCGGAAAAACGTGAGGTGAATCGTCGTGCGCGACCGTGACTTCTGATCTTCCGAATGCAGCAACCGCTGCCGTCAGTCGGTGCGGGCCGCATCGCTGTCCGTGCCCAGCACTCGTCCCCACGCCATCGCGAGGGGCACGCCGAGGACCACCCCGGCCGCACCCGCGATCATGATGGCCGTGGTCGCCGCACCGGACCACTGCGCGAGCACGCCGCCGAGCGCGACCCCGACGCCCTCCGCGACCCGCAGGCCGGTCCGGTACAGGCCGCCCGCTCCGCCACGAAGCTCGTTGGGCACCCACGTGATGAACGTGGCCCCGACGGTGATGATGTACGCGCCCGCCGCACCGGCAAGGGCGAGGACGACCAGGGCGAGAACGAGGCCGGGCTGCAGCCCGAACGCCAGCAGCAGCGCCGTCGGGACGACCGCGAGGACGCCGACCGTCCGGCGGCGCGCCGAGGCCGAGACGTAGCGGGACAGGACGAACACGCCCAGCGCGAACCCCAGCGGGTCCGCCGCCAGCAGCCACCCCACGGCCTGGTCGGGCGCGCCGATCTCGCGCGCCAGCGGGGCGGCCAGCCCGGCGGGCACCATGGCCAGGCCGACCAGCCAGGACAGGCCGAGCAGCACGCGCAGCCTGCGCTGCTTCGCGACCCAGTTGATGGCGCCGAACCACGAGCCGTCGCCGTCCCCGGCCGCGGGTCGCGGGCGCACCCAGCGGTGCAGGGCCAGCGCGCTGATCGCGAACGTCAGCGCGTCCAGGGCCAGCGCCAGGGACGGGCCGGCGGCGGTGACGATCACGCCGCCCAGCGCGAGCCCGGCCAGCATGGTGGTGTTGGTGGTGATGCCGCGGATGTCCTGGCTGCGCAGGTACAGCTCGTCGTCGGTGAAGATCTCGCGGGTCAGCGCGTTCTGGGCCGCGTTGGACGGGGCGCCGGCCAGTCGCGCGAGCATGACCAGCACGCACAGCCACACCACCGACATGCCGGGGATCGCCATGATGGCGATGAAGACCGCCTGCAGCGCGGCCGTGACCACGAGGATGGTGCGGCGCGGGTAGCGGTCGGCCAGCTGGGCCAGCCCGAGCCCGCCGGCCAGCGCGGGCAGGAAGGTGAGGGCGTAGGCGACCGCGGACCACAGCGCCGAGCCGGTGCGGTGGTAGACGGTGAGGGCCAGCGCCACCGTGGTCAGCTGGTCGCCGAGCACCGACTGGGCCTCGGCCAGCCACACGGTGCGGAACTCGCGGTTGGCGAGCGCCGCACCCACGGATGGGCGAGTCGTGGTCTTCACACCTCTCCCCACTTCCCCCTCGTCGGGTGGCTGCCTGCGCTCACTGACTCTGTCGCTGCCCGCCCGGTTCCTGTGACGCCGGTCACTCAAGTGACACGTTCCGCAACAATCAGTATGCCGCTCACTACACGCAGGCGAACAGTCACAGCGCGACCGTATCGCCTCATTGGGCCCATACGGTGGTAGACCTTCTAACCTTCGGATTACGACGAACGGTGGAAGATTTCGTCCCGCGTGACCGGCGGTGCGGTCAGTCCGGCCGATCAGGCGTCACTCGTTCAGCGCAGTGAGCGGACCGTTCGTCGGTGCGCTCCCGCCGCCGGGCCCTCCGGGCGCGAAGACTGGACTCACAGGCCAGGGAGACAGCCGAGGACGGGCTGGAGCTCGGGGACTGGCCGGTGGGGAGAAAACCGATGAGCATGCTGATGCAGGACCGGGCCGTAGTGGTGACCGGCGCCGGGCGCGGTCTCGGCGAGGCGTTCGCGGTGCACCTGGCCCAGGCCGGGGCCGCGGTCGTGGTCAACGACGTCGACGCCGGCCTGGCCGAACGCACCGCGGCGAACATCCGCGAGCACGGCGGGCGGGCGGTGGCCAGCGGGCACACCGTGACCGCCCCGGCGCAGGCCCAGGCGATCGTCGACCTGTGCGTCTCCGAGTTCGGCGCGATCGACGGCCTGGTGAACAACGCCGGGCTGAACTACGAGGCGCTGCCCTGGGAGGAGGACCCGGACGAGGTCCGGGAGCTGGTCGAGGTCAACGTCCTGGGCGTGATGTACACCGGGATCGCGGCGGTGAAGGCCATGGTCGCGGGCGGTCGCGGCGGGTCGATCGTGAACATCTCCTCGGGCGCTTCGCTCGGCCAGCGCAAGCTCGGCGTGTACGCGGCGACCAAAGGAGCTGTGGCGTCGCTCACCTATTCGTGGGCACTGGATCTGGAAGATTGCGGCATCCGGGTGAACGCCGTCTGCCCGTTGGCGCACACCCGGATGGTCTGGAAGTCGGAGCGTTCGCTGCGCAACTGTCCCCCCGATCGGACGCCGTCCCGGATCGCGCCCGTCGTGCAGTTCCTGCTGAGCGACGAGGCGGAGGGCATCACCGGGCAGCTGGTGCGCTGCAACGGGCCGCAGCTGCACATCGTCGGCCAGCCCTACTTCAAGGCGCCGATCCTGGAGCGGCAGACGTGGGACACCGAGACCGTGCGGGAGGCGTTCGACGAGGTGTTCAGCGCCCACCTCGAGCCGTACGGCCTGGAGAAGCGTGTTCCACCGCGCCTCCGCAAGTGGACCACGCCCCTCCGCTCGGCCTGACGGTCTACTGGTCGGCGGTGTAGAGAGCGGCGATGTCGGCCGCGTAGCGGTCGTTGATGATCCGGCGCTTGAGCTTGAGCGTCGGGGTGACCTCGCCGCTCTCCGGCGTCCACGGCGTGGCCAGCACCTGGTACTTCTTGATCTGCTCGACCCGGGACAGCCGCGCGTTGGCCGCTTCCACCGCGCGCTGGATCTCCTCGCGCACGGCCGGGTGCTCGCCGAGCACGACCGGGTCGCTGCCCTGGATGCCCTGCTGCGCCGCCCACGCCGGCAGGAACTCGTCGTCGACCACGATCAGCGCCGTCACGAACGGCTTGTCGTTGCCGATCGCCACCGCCTGGCCGATCAGCGGGTGCTCCTTGAGCAGCCCCTCGATGCGGGTCGGCGCGATGTTCTTGCCGCCCGAGGTGATGATCAGTTCCTTCTTGCGGTCGGTGATCGTGACGAAGCCGTCGGAGTCGATCGTCCCGATGTCGCCGGTGTGGAACCAGCCGTCGGCGTCCACGGCCGAGGCGATCGACCCGTCCTCCTGAAGGTAGCCCAGGAACACCAGTGGCCCGCGCACCAGCAGCTCACCGTCGGCGTCGACCTTGATCTCGGTGTCGGCCAGCGGGCGCCCGACCGTGCCGGCGCGGAACGCCTTCGCCGAGTTCGACGTGATCGCGCCGGAGGTCTCCGACAGGCCCCACACCTCGTGGATCTCCACGCCCAGCCCGGCGAGGAAGTACAGGACCTCGACCGGCAGCGCGGCCGCGCCGCTGGAGCAGAAGTGCAGCTTGTCGAACCCGAGCAGCGCGAGCAGCGGGTCCAGCACCAGCCGGTCGGTCTCCGCGATCTTCGCGGCCAGGTCCGGCGGCACCTCCTGCCCGGCGTTGCGCAGCTTGTAGCCCTGCTGGAGCAGCTCGTTGGCCTGCAGCAGCGCGGTGCGCCGGTCCTCCGGCAGGTTCGGCAGCATCGCCTTGAGCCCGGCGGCGATCTTCTCCCACACCCGCGGCACGCCGAAGAAACCCTGCGGGTGGACGCGGCCCAGCGCGCCCGCGACCTGCGTCGGATCGGCCAGCGTGTGCACGTGACCGGCGTACACGATCGGCATGTAGATCGAGATCTCCCGCTCGGCGATGTGCGCGAGCGGCAGGTACGCGATGTTGGTCGGGTGCAGCGGCGTCTCGTGCAGCGCGTGCACGGCGTAGGCCTCGAAGATGACGTTGTGGTGGGACAGCACGACGCCCTTCGGGTCGCCGGTGGTGCCCGAGGTGTAGATCATCGCGATCGGGTCCCCGGGACGGATGTCCGCCCACCCGTCCTCGAACACCCGCGGGTCGGCGGCGTGCAGTTCGGCGCCCCGGGCGCGTAGCTCGGCGAGGCTGACGAACCGCTCGTCACCGGCCGGCACGGCGTCGGCGTCGATCATCACGATGCGGCGCAGCGCGGGCAGCTCGTGCAGGATCTGCTGCCAGCGCTTGAGCTCGTCCATGCCCTGCAGCACGACGACCGGGGTCGCGCTGTGCCGGGCCACGTAGGAGATCTGCTCGGGGCTCAGCGTCGCGTACGCGGTGCACGAGATGGCGCCCAGGTGCGTGGCGGCGAGGTCGGCGATCAGGTGGTCCGGCGTGCTCGGGGCCATGATCAGCATCCGCTCGCCGCGGCGCAGGCCCAGGTCGGCCAGGCCGCGGGAGACCGCCGCGACCTCGTCGCGGAACGCGGACCAGGTGAGCGTCGGGCGGTCCGGGTCGTCCAGCGACGTGAGCGCGGGCAGGTCGCCGTACTCCGCGGCGTTGCGACGGAGGAGCATGGGAATGGTCAAGCCCTCGGCCTGCTCAGCGACGGACGGGTGGCTGGTCAACTGCGACCTCCTCGTGATCAGCTGGCGGAGACACCACTGTATGTGACCGCCGACACAGGGCGATAGAGAGAAAGGGACACGATGTCGCTGCGAGACGAAGCGGCCGAACTCGACGCGCTGGACCCCCTGGCCGGCAAGCGCGCGGAGTTCGATCTCGACCCGGAAGTGTCCTATCTGGACGGGAATTCACTGGGCGCGCCGCCGCGCGGGGTCGCGCCGCGGATGGCCCAGGTGATCGGCGAACAGTGGGGCGGACGGCTGATCCGGTCGTGGGACGAGGGCTGGTGGGACGCGCCGGAGCGGATCGGCGACCGGATCGCGCCGCTGGTGGGCGCGGGGCCGGGCCAGGTGGTGGTCGGCGATTCGACGACGGTGAACCTGTTCAAGGCGGTGGTCGCGGCGGCGCGGCTGAACCCGGGACGGCCGGAGATCCTGGTCGACGCGGGCACGTTCCCCACCGACGGCTACATCGCCGAGAGCGCGGCGCGCATGACCGGTCACTCCGTGCGCCGGGTGCCGGTCGGTGCGCTGGCCGCCGAGACGGATTCGCGGACGGCCGTGGTGCTGGTCAACCACGTCGACTACGTGACGGGGGAGCTGCACGACCTGCCCGGGATCACCGCGGCGCTGCACGCGGCCGGGGCGGTCGTGGTGTGGGACCTGTGCCATTCGGTGGGGGCGGTGCCGGTGCCGCTGGACGCCGCGGAGGTCGATCTCGCGGTCGGGTGCACGTACAAGTTCCTCAACGGTGGCCCGGGATCGCCGGCTTTCCTCTACGTGGCGCGGAAGTGGCTCGCGGACTTCGACCAGCCGCTGACCGGGTGGGCCGGGCACGCCGATCCGTTCGGGATGACGCCGGGGTACGCCGGCCGGGCCGGGATCAGCCGCGGCCGCACCGGGACGCCGGACATCCTGTCGATGCTGGCGCTGGACGCGGCGCTGGACGTGTGGCGCGACGTGACGATCGACCAGGTGCGCGCGAAGGGGCTCGCGCTGGGGGAGTTCTTCCTGCGGTGCCTGGACGAGCTGGTGCCCGGGGCGCGGGTGGTCACGCCGGCTTCGCGGGGGAACCAGATCTCGGTCGCGTGGCCGGACGCCAAGGCGGCGATGGGGAAGCTGATCGCGCGCGGGGTGATCGGGGACTTCCGGCCGCCCGAGGTGCTGCGGTTCGGGCTGGCCGGGTTGTACGTGCGGTACGCGGACGTGCTGCGGGCGGCGGAGGAGTTGCGCGGGCTGCGGTAGGCGGGGTTGCGGTGGTCGGTGGAGGGGCCGGTCGTGTGGGGTTGAGCGGTCCTTTCAACGGTGGGTGGGG
>NZ_PQHY01000132.1:0-8156 GCF_003385175.1 Amycolatopsis ruanii | reverse complement strand
TCTCCTCATTCAGCGCGGTTTCCAACACGTTCTTGGTGAACAGCTTCAACAGCCCGTTCGGGCCGGTCAGCTCCAGCCCCCGCTGCCGGGCCTCGGCCACCATCGCCACCGCAGCGGCCTGCTCCGGCGACAACCGCTTCTCACTCTTACGTGGAGTCACAGCCCCAGATGTCATCACTCACAGTGCCCATCCCGCCGGACCTCAGCCCGGCGTGTCGGGCCAGAAACACCGATCTTGAAACAGTCCCTGTTGTCCCGGTGCCCGAGCAAGTCAGTGCGCTTCCAACTCCGCGGCTCGGACGCACTGGGTTGCCCTGCTTGGGAGAGTTGCACGGAGCAGGTGGCAGGACTCGCCGGATGGTGCCGTCGGCGGTGACCACGAGCTGACTGGAAGGTATGCGGGCGTACGTAGGGCTTTTGGCAACTGTGCCAGCATCTTGCTGACTGCATCGCACAGCGCACGGGTCCCCGAGGACATGATCCTCGCCGTGCTGATTGTCGGCCGCAGTGCGCTGTTCGGGACCCGGCGGTGTCGGCTGAGCGGGCTCTGGTGATGCTCGGTGGCCGCCACGCCGTGCGCGCTGGCGATTCCCATGATCTCGGCCGCTTGTGTCGCTCACTGTCAACGCCGCTGCTGGACGTGCGCTGCGCAGCGGCCCGCGAAATCATGGCATCCCGAGCGGGGAGCATGCCAGGCGCGATCGTTAACCTCGCCACGCAGCGTTTGCCTGTCCTGGTGGACATCCAGTTCATCAGTTGATGTTGTTGCGGCGTTCGAGGAGGACGGTGTCGTGCCAGGTGCCGTTGCGTTGGGCGATGCGTTCGCGGATGCCGATGGTGCGGTAGCCGGCGGAGTGGTGCAGGGCGAGGCTGGCGCGGTTTTCGGTGAAGATGGAGGTTTGCAGGGTCCAGTAGCCGGCTTCGTCGAGTGCGATGACTTGCTGGCGGATGAGGGCTTTGCCGATGCCGCGGCCGCGGTGGCCGTCGGCGACGTAGATCGAGGTTTCGGCGACGCCGGCGTAGCAGTCGCGAGTGGACACCGGGGTGGCGGCCGCCCAGCCGACCACTTCGCCGTCGAGTTCGGCGACCCACCGCTGGTCCGGGAGCCATGTCGCGTCGAGGGTGGCGCGGCTGGGGACGGTGGTCTCGAAGGTGGCGAGCCCGGTGCCCATGCCTTCGCCGTAGATGCGGCGGACGGCGGCCCAGTCCTCGTCGCGCAAGGCCCGCACGGTGACGTCGGCGGGGACGTCTTCGGGGCAGCAGGGACGCGGCGCGAGCAGGCCCATCACGGCGTCGGCGGCGTGCGGGAGGCCGGCGCAGCAGGCCGCGTTGACGGTGACGATGGTGGCGGTGCCTTCCTTGCGGACCTGCACGAACCCGACGTCGGCGAGTTTGCGCACGTGGTGTGAGCAGGTGGACTGGCTGATGCCGAGCAGGCCGGTCAGGGCGCCGACGGTGATGCCGCGGGGTGCGGTGGCCACGGCGTGCAGCAGCCGCACCCGGGTGGGCTCGGCCAGGCAGGCGAACCAGTCGGCGTAGGTGGCGGCTTCCCCGTCGGGCAGGACCTGGGCCTGGGGCGCGGCAGTCGTGGTCATGTCCCCGAGTGTATCGATTCCAATCGATGGTTGCCTCGATCGATGACAGTCGATACAGTCTGAGGCCAAGTCAATCGAGCTGGATCGATGGAAGGAGCCGGGATGAGTGAGCTGCCCGTCGTGGTGGTGGGGGCTGGGCCGATCGGGCTCGCGGCGGCCGCCGAGGTGCTGGAGCGGGGTTTGGAGCCGGTGGTGCTGGAGCGCGGGTCGCGGGCGGGGGCGTCGGTGGCGCAGTGGAACCACGTGCGGTTGTTCTCCCAGTGGTCGGAGCTGGTGGACCCGGCGGCAGGCCGGCTGCTGGAGGCCACCGGGTGGGAACGCCCCGCGGCCGAGGACTACCCGACGGGGCAGGAGTGGGTGGCGTGTTACCTCGCCCCGTTGGCCGCCGCCTTCGGTGAGCGCGTCCGGTTCGGCACCGAGGTGGTGGGTGTCGCGCGCCGTGGCCGGGACCGCGTGGTCGACCACGGGCGGGACACCGAGCCGCTGACGGTGCACGTCCGGCACGCCGACGGCCGCGAGGAGCTGATCACCGCGCGGGCCGTGATCGACGCCTCGGGCACGTGGACCAACCCGAACCCACTGGGTGGCGACGGTCTCTCGGCGCTGGGCGAGCGGGCGGCGGCGGACCGGATCACCTACCGGGTGCCCGACCTCGGCGACCCGGTGGTCCGGGAACGGTTCGCCGGCAGGCACGTCGCGGTCGCGGGCAGCGGGCACTCCGCGTTGACGGCGCTGGTCGCGCTCACCGCCGTGGAGGGGACGCGGGTGAGCTGGATCCTGCGCCGCGGCTCGGTGGGCGCCACCTTCGGCGGCGGCGAGGCCGACCAGCTGCCCGCCCGCGGCGCGCTCGGGCTGCGGGCCAAGGAGGCCGTGGACGCCGGGCTGGTCGCGGTCGTCTCCGGGTTCCGCACCGAGGCCGTGGCGCGCGACGAGCAGGGCCGCCTGGTGCTGCGCTCGGGCGACGGGCGCACCGTCGAGGCGGTGGACGAGGTCGTGGTGGTGACCGGCTTCCGCCCGGAGTTGTCCTGGCTGTCGGAGCTGCGGCTGGAGCTGGACGCCACGCTGCAGGCGCCGGTCGCGCTCGCGCCGCTGATCGACCCGAACGTGCACTCGTGCGGCACCGTCTACCCGCACGGCGCGAAGGAACTCGCGCACCCGGAGCCGAACGTGTACCTGGCCGGGATGAAGAGCTACGGCCGCGCCCCCACGTTCCTCGCCATGACCGGCTACGAGCAGGTCCGCTCCATCGCCGCCGCACTGGCCGGGGACCACGAGGCCGCTGGGCGGGTGGAGCTGGTCCTGGCCGAGACCGGCGTCTGCGGCGGGGCCGGCTTGTTCGACGAGCCCGCTGCGGACGCCTCTTCGGGCGGGTGCTGCGGTGGTTCGGCCGACCCGGAGCTGATCTCGCTGTCCGCCCCCTCGACGGACCGGTGACGGTTGATGCCTGCGCGCAGCCCGGCTCGCTGTCGAAGGCCGGGCTGCGCCGCGTCATGGTGACCTTGTGCGTCACCGAGATCACCAGCTGGGGCGTGCTGTACTACGCCTTCCCCGTGCTGGCCACCGACATCGCGAAGGCCACCGGGTGGTCACCGACGTGGATCACGGCCGGTTTCTCCGCGGGGCAGCTGGTCGCGGCCCTTGCCGGCATTCCGGTGGGGCGGTGGCTGGACCGGTACGGGCCGCGGTGGCTGATGACCGGTGGCTCGATCCTCGCGGTGCCCGCGGTGGTGGCGATCGCAACTGCGCAGAACCTCGCCTGGTTCATCGCGGCGTGGCTGCTCGCCGGGGTGGCGATGGGCGCGACGCTGTACCCGCCGGCATTCGCCGCGCTGACCCGCTGGTACGGGCCGCGCCGGGTAGGCGCGCTGACCGTGCTCACCCTGGCGGCCGGCCTCGCGTCGACGGTGTTCGCCCCGCTGACCGCCGCGCTGGCCTCCCACCTGGACTGGCGGCAGACCTACCTCGTCCTCGCCGCCATCCTGGCGGTGATCACCATTCCGGGCCACGCGTGGGGGTTGCGGGGGCACTGGCCCGATCCCGAGCCGCACGAGGGCCCCGCGCACGCCGATCCCGGACGTATCGCGCGGAGCCGTGCGTTCGTGGCGCTGGTGGTGGCCTTGAGCTTGTCGGCGTTCGCCGCGTTCGCGGTGGTGATCAACCTGGTGCCGTTGCTCACCGAACGTGGGCTGAGTCCCGGTGCCGCCGCGGTCGCGCTCGGTCTCGGCGGGGCCGGGCAGGTGCTGGGCCGCCTCGGCTACACCACCTTCACCCGGCACACCAGCGTCCGGGTCCGCACCGCGATCATCCTCACCGCGGTGGCGGCCACGACCGGTGTGCTGGGTCTGCTGACCACCGCGCCCGCACTCGTTATCGCCGCGGTGGTCGCGAGCATGGCTCGTGGTGTGTTCACCCTCTTGCAGGCCACGGCCATCACCGACCGCTGGGGAGCGGTCCACTATGGACGCCTCACCGGGTTGTTGTCGGCGCCGCTGACGATCACGATGTCGCTCGCGCCGTGGGCGGGCGCCGCAATCGCCGACGGGCTTGGCGGCTACTCGCACACCTTCCTCGTGCTGGCCCTGGTCGCCGTCGCGGCAGTGGTGGCCTCCCTGGTCAGCGTCCCCCGGTAGCCGATCTTCTGAACTCGTCGTATTGAAAGGGTTTCTTTGTCATGCCTGATGCCATTGTGATCGGCGGCGGTCAAGCCGGTCTCGCGTCCGTCCGCGTCCTCAAAGCCCGCGGGCTGGAGCCGGTCCTGCTGGAGGCCGGCGACGAGCCGGTCGGATCGTGGCCGCACTACTACGACAGCCTGCACCTGTTCTCCCCGGCTCGCTACAGCTCGCTTCCCGGGATGGCGTTCCCCGGCGACCCGGACCACTATCCGCACCGCGACGAGGTGATCGACTACCTCCGCCGCTACGCCGCGGCCCTGCAGGCCGACATCCGCACCGGCCACCGGGTCACCGCCGTGACCCGGCCCGACGGCGAGTTTCTGGTGTCGACCGAGGCGGGTTAAGAATTCTCCGCGCCGACGGTCATCGCCGCCACCGGCGCCTTCACCTCCCCGTATCGGCCCGCGTTACCCGGGCTCGACCGGTTCACCGGCACCGTCCTGCACTCCAGCGACTACCGCGAGCCCAGCCCCTTCGCCGGGCAGCGCATCGTGGTGGTGGGCGCGGCCAACTCCGCCGTCCAGATCGCCGTCGACCTCGCGCCGCACGCCCGCGTCACCCTCGCCACCCGCCACCCGATCCGCTACGCCCCCCGGAAACCGCTCGGGCGGGACGTGCACTTCTGGCTCACCGTCACCGGATTCGACGCCCTGCCCATCGGCCCCTGGCTGCGCACCAAACCGGGCATGCCCGTCCAGGACGCGGGCGGCTACCGCGCCGCGATCGACGCCGGCGCACCAGACCAGCGCCGGATGTTCACCGCCATCGACGGCGACACCGTGACCTGGCCCGACGGCACCCGCGAACGGGTCGACACCATCCTCCTGGCGACCGGGTTCCGCCCCGGACTGTCCTACCTGGACAAGCTCGGCGCCCTCGACCCGGCCGGGATGCCCAAGCAGCACCACGGCCTGTCCACCACCCACCCCGGGCTCGGGTTCGTCGGGCTGGAATGGCAGCGCAGCTTCTCCTCGGCCACCATCCGCGGCGTCGGCCGCGACGCCGCTCACCTCGCCCGGCGGCTGCTCAAGCGCCGAGGGTAGGACGGCGAGGTCAGAAACCGGCGCCCTCGGCGGCTGCCGAGTCGAAGCGGGCGACGGCGTCGCGGACGGTGATCGTGGTGGGCAGGACGCCGATCAGCCCGGCGCGTTCGAGTAGTCGCTGAATCAGGCCCCCGAACCCCGCGAGCACCAGGCTCCCACCCCTCTCCTCGGCGGTGCGGCCGAGTACGAGGAAGACGTCGGCACCCGAGGAATCGCAGAACGTGACCCGGGACAGGTCGAGGACCAGGTAGTGGTGTCCGGTGTCGAGCAGGGCCATGCCTTGGTCGATCAACGCGGGGACCGTCGACCGGTCGAGTTCACCGGCCATGCGCAGGATGGAGCAGCCGGCCGACGCGTGTTCGACGGCGATCTCGATCGTACGGCTCATGCCGACGCTCCCCCGGGTACGCCGCGCGTCGTCAAGGCTCACATTGTGAGTATGGCGGTGACGAGCAGTGGGGGTGCGATCGAGACAACCTTGCCTCACTGAATCGATCACCGTCAAAATAGCGAGGTGTCGAACCAGGAGCTGTTGCTGAACCACCTCGTGGCCTGTTGCCCGCCGATGAGCCAGACGCCGCTGTCGGCGGAGCAGGCGGAGGCGCTGGCGCGCGGGTTCAAGGCGGTGGCCGACCCGGTCCGGTTACGGCTGTTGTCGCTGATCGCCTCGCACGCCGAGGGGGAGGCGTGCGTGTGCGATCTGACCGAGGGGTTCGAGCTGACCGGCCCGACGATCTCGCATCACTTGAAGGTGCTGCGGGAAGCGGGTTTGATCACGGGCGAGCGGCGCGGCACCTGGATCTACTACCGCGCCGTGCCCGCGGCGATGGCGCAGCTCTCGGCCGCGCTCGCGCCGGCCGAGAGCTGACGGGCTCTTACCTGTCGAGCAGTTCGGCCAGCAGGGCGCGCACGCGGCGGTCGATGTCGTCGCGGACCGGGCGGACCTCCTCGACGGGCTTGCCGGCCGGGTCGTCGAGCTGCCAGTCCAGGTAGCGCTTGCCGGGGAAGACCGGGCAGGTGTCGCCGCAGCCCATGGTGATGACCACGTCGGAGGCTTCGACGTCCTCGGTGGTGAGCTTGCTGGGCACCTCGGCGGTGATGTCCAGGCCCCACTCGGCCAGTGCCTGCGCGGCCGCCGGGTTGACCTTCTCGCCCGGTTCCGAACCGGCGGAACGCACGGCGACGCGGCCCAGGGCGTAGTGCTGCAGCAGCGCGGCGGCCATCTGGGACCGGCCGGCGTTGTGCACGCAGACGAACAGGACCTCGGGAATGTCGGTCACCGGATGCTCCTTGAGGATCGGCAGAGGTGCTTGGTTCGATAATGCCCGATCCAGGTGAACATCCGGTGACCGGTTCCGCTCAGGAGGACACGGCGTAGTACGCGGTCGAGATGACGAGCGTGACGCCGAAAGCCAGGCAGGCCCAGCCCGCCGCGACCGCTGCCTGTTCCCAGGCGCGGGCCCGCGACCTCCACAGGTCGGCGAGCTTGAGCAAGCCGAAGGTGAACAACGCGAGCGCCGCCATGACGCCGGCGAGCGTTCCGAGGAACTGTCCGGGCATCGGCTGCGGCTCAGGCTTCGCCGAGCAGTTCCGGGAGCAGGTCGCGGACGCGCCGGTCGATCTCGTCCCGGATGGGCCGGATCTCTTCGATCGGTTTGCCGACCGGGTCGTCGATCTGCCAGTCGAGGTACCGCTTACCCGGATACACCGGGCAGGCGTCCCCGCAGCCCATGGTCACCACGATGTCGGCGGCGCGCACGACCTCGTCGGTCAGCGGCTTCGGATAGGCGCAGGTCAGCGGCACCCCGAGTTCGGCCAGCGCATCGACGATCTGCCGGGGGATGTGGTCTCGCGGCTGCGACCCGGCCGAGCGCACCGCGACCTTGCCGGAGGCGTGGTGGTCGAGCAGGGCCGCCGCCATCTGGGACCGGCCGATGTTGTGCACGCAGATGAACAGCACCTGCGGCACGGCGACCCGCGCGAGACCGAGCGTGTGACCGTGGTCGGTGAGGCGCTCCTTGGCGAAACGCGCCGTCAGGGTCGCCAGGTGGGTCGTCACGCTGGCCTGGGCGCGGAGGAGGGTGTGGGTCTCGTCGACGTAGCGGCGGACCGTCTCCGGGCTGAAGACGCCGTGGAAGGTGTCGGACAGTTCCTCGACGATCCGGTCGAGTTGAACGTGCAGATCATGCTGGGGTAGGCCGCTGGCGCGCGTCATGGTGGTGCCCCTCCGGGTACGATCCATCCTGGATCGAGTTTTGTCGAAACAAGCACAGCAGGGCAGCGAGATCGCTGTCAACCCTTGGATCGACATTGGTCAATCCATGACCTAGCCTTTACCTCATGACGAAGCTCGCCAGCCTCGATCTGGTGAACGACCACCGTCGCGGGCGCGGCGGCGAGCGCTGCGTGCCCGATGCTGTCGCCGCGATGTCCGAGGCCGCGGCGGGCGATGTCGCCGCGGTGTTCAAGGCGCTGTCGAGCCCCGCGCGCCTGCACCTGCTGACGCTCCTGGCGGGCGGCGAGCAGGTCTGCGTCTGCGACCTGGCCAAGCGCACCGCGCTGTCACAGTCCACTGTGAGCCATCATCTGGGCATCCTGAGCCGGGCCGGCCTCGTGCGTGGAGAACGCCGCGGCACGTGGGTCTGGTACGAACTGCTGCCGGATCGCCTGGACGAGGCGCGCGCGCTCCTGCTGCCCCGGGTCTCGCTCGACGCCTAGCTGTATCCGGCCGTTAGGTTGGTAGCCGGCTGATGGGCGGTCGTCCTCCGAGTGCGCTGTGGCGGCGTTCAGTGTTGTAGTGCTCGATCCAGGCTGCAAGTGCTGCTGCTCGTGCCTCGTTGCTGGTG
>NZ_PQHY01000131.1:0-8350 GCF_003385175.1 Amycolatopsis ruanii | reverse complement strand
GTGGCTGCTGAGTGCGACAGGGGGCGGTGCTGGGCAGCGCGGTCGCCGGTGGGCGCGGGGTGGTCGAGTGGTGGTGGCTGCTGAGTGCGACAGGGGGCGGTGCTGGGCAGCGCGGTCGCCGGTGGGCGCGGGGTGGTCGAGTGGTGGTGGCTGCTGAGTGCGACAGGGGGCGGTGCTGGGCAGCGCGGTCGCCGGTGGGCACGGGGCGGCCGAGTGGTGGTGGCCGCTGAGGGGCACGGGGCGGCGTGGCCTCGCCGCAGCGGTCAGCCGAGGATCGTCGCGGCCAGCTCGTCGGCCAGGGCGCGGCTCGCGGCGGCGATGCCGGACCAGCGGCGCGTCAGGTCTGGGTCGATCTCCAGCGGGCGGCCGTGCACGTCGATCACCGCGCCGCCGGCCGCGGGCACCGTGACCATCGCCGTCGCGAGGTCGACCAGGCGGTGGGTGTCCGAGCCCGGGTCGCAGAACGCGTCCACCGAACCCTCGGCCACCAGCGCGCACTCCAGGACCGTGGTGGACAGGATCCGCACGCGCCGCGCCCGGTCGGCCACGCGCATCCACGCCTCCGCGGTGCGCTGGTGGGGGCGGAGCAGGTTGACCGTCGCGCCGGTCAGCTCGGTGCGGCCGGTGGTGGGGAACGGGACCGGCTCGCCGGCGCGGGCGTGCCAGGCGCGGCCGGTGTCGAGCCACACGGTGAGCGCCTCGGTGGCCTGTCCGTCGACCGCGACCGTGCCGCCGAAGCAGCTCAGCGGGACCCCGTTGGCGGCGTTGTTCGAGCCGTCGACCGGGTCGACGACGAGCGTCACCGCGGAGCCGTTGTCGACGAAGCCGACTTCCTCGCTGAGCAGGTTGACGCGGTGCCGGTGCGCTTCCTCGGCGATCGCGGCCTCGACGATCTCGTCCACGCGCATGGTCGGGGTGCCGTCCGCGCCGTCGGCGACCTCCTCGGCCAGCTCGGTGCGGGTGTGCCGGCGGCGGGCGTCCCCGTAGGCGGCGCTGGCGGCGCGGGCCATCGCGGCGAGTGCGGGGTGGACGTCGCCGGGCAGGTCCGGGGTGGGCACCGGCCACGCGATCTTCGTGCTCATCGTCGTCGATCCTAATTGACTTGCCCGCGCGCGTGGCGCGACGGATCATGTCCGCCGTGCAACCCCTCGACGAAACCAGCATTCGCAAGTCGTTCATCAACTGTTCGAAGGGGGAGGCGCAACGGTTGTCCCTGCCGCCGGGACTGGCCGGACTGGACTGGTCCGAAGTGGACTTCCTCGGCTGGCGCGATCCGAAGGCCGCCCAGAACGCCTATCTCGTGGCGCCGTACGGGGAGAACGTGGTGGGCGTCGCGTTGCGGGCGGCGGCCAAGCACCGCAGCTCGCTGAAGTCCTCGCTGTGCGCGTTCTGCGGAACGATCCACGCGGCGACGGACGTGTCGCTGTTCGCGGCCCGGCGGGTCGGCGCGGCGGGGAAGCAGGGCAACACCGTCGGCACCTACGCGTGCGCCGACCTGGCATGCGGGCAGTACCTGCGGGGCAAACGCCGCCCGGCGGTGCACAACCCGGTGGACCGGGCGCCGCTGGAGCAGCGGGTGGAGCGGATGCTGGCGAACGTCGCCCGCTTCCTGGACGAGGTGACGACGGACAACGTGACCTGAGGCAGCCGAAACACGGTGCCGGAGGGGCGAACACGCTGGTGAGCGCGGTGCTCGCCCCTCCGGCGCGTCAGCTCACGATCGGCAGCGACAGTGGTCGCCGGACGGCCTGGGCCACTCCGTCGGACGCCAGGGCCGCTGCCACGCGCTCCGGGGACGGGCGGCCGTACGTCGTGGTGCGCTGGACCAGCGGGCGGCCGATCGGGGCGACCATGGCCGCCAGCTCGCTGATCGTCTTGTACGAGCCGTTGTCCGCGCCCGCCATGCGGCTGATCGTCTCCTCCATCAGCGTCCCGCCGAGGTCGTTCACGCCGCCGTTCAGCACGTCCCGGCAGGTGTCCTCGCCCAGCTTCACCCACGAGCACTGGATGTTGTCGATCAACCCGTGCAGCAGGATCCGCGCCAGCGCGTGCACCGCCCGGTTCTCGCGCTTCGTCGGGCCCGGGCGGGACAGCCCGGCCAGGTAGATCGGCGCGTTCTGGTGGATGAACGGCAGCAGCACGAACTCGGTGAACCCGCGCCGCCCGGTCTTCTCCAGCGCCCGCCGCTGCAGGTCGGCGATCAGCTTGATGTGCCCGACCCAGTGCGCGGGCGTGTCGACGTGCCCGTACATCATCGTCGACGTCGTCGGGATGCCCAGCTCGTGCGCCGTGGACACCACCTCGATCCAGCTCGACGCCGGCAGCTTGCCCTTCGTGAGCACCCACCGCACGTCGTCGTCCAGGATCTCCGCCGCCGTGCCCGGCAGCGAGTCCACACCGGACTCGTGCGCGCGCGTCAGCCAGTCCCGGATGGACAGGTTCGTCCGGGACGCGCCGTTGACGACCTCCATCGGGCTGTAGGAGTGCAGGTGGATGTCCGGCTGCCGCCGCTTCACCTCGGCCGCCAGGTCGAAGTACGCCGTGCCGGGCATGTCCGGGTGGATGCCGCCCTGCATGCAGATCTCCGTCGCCCCGGCCTCCCACGCCTGGTCGACCCGATCCCCGACCTGCGACAGCGACAACGTGTAGGCGTCGGCGTCCGTGCGGCGCTGCGCGAACGCGCAGAACCGGCAGCCGGTGTAGCAGACGTTGGTGAAGTTGATGTTGCGCGTGACGACGAACGTCACGTCGTCGCCGTTGACGTCCCGGCGCAACCCGTCGGCCAGCGACGTCAGCGCCTCCAGCTCGGCGCCGTCCGCGTGCAGCAGCGCCAACGCGTCCTGATCGGACAGTCCCGCGGGGTCGCGTTCCGCGCGGCGCAGGGCTTCCGCTATGTCGGTGTCCATCCGGCGCGGCGCGGACGGAACCTGCGACGCGAGTTCCCGCCAGTCGCCGTACACCGAGTCGAAGTCGCTGCGCCGGTCCTCGGTGCGGCCGGTGGTGTCGACCTCGACGTGCAGGTCCGTGCGCCCGGTGCCGGCCTGGTCCTGCCAGCCGCCGTCCGGCTCCTGCCACGGGCGGCCCTCGAGCACCGCGTCCTCGCGCGCCAGGCCGGTCACCGGGTCGGCCAGCGCGGCGACGTGCCCGGCCAGGCGCGGGTCCAGCCACGGCTCGCCGGCGAGCAGGTACTCGGGGTAGATCGTCAGCCGCTCGCGCAGCGTGTAGCCGGCCTTCTCGGTCTGCCGCGCCAGCTCGTCGATCTGCGGCCACGCGCGCTCGGGGTTGACGTGGTCGGGCGTGAGCGGGGAAACCCCGCCCCAGTCGTCGATCCCGGCGCGCACCATGAGGTCGTACTGGCTGCCGATCAGGTTCGGCGGCGCCTGGATGCGCATCTTCGGGCCGAACACCAGCCGCGCGACGGCGATCGTCGCGGCCAGCTCCTGCAGGTCGGCGTCCGGCGTGGCACGCATCTTCGTGTCCGGCTTGGCGCGGAAGTTCTGCACGATGACTTCCTGAATGCCGCCGTACTGGCGGGCCACCTTGCGGATGGCGAACAGGGCGTCCGCGCGCTCTTCGTAGTTCTCGCCGATGCCGATCAGGATGCCGGTGGTGAACGGCACGGACGTCCGCCCGGCGTCCTCCAGCACCCGCAGCCGCACGGCGGGGTCCTTGTCCGGCGAGCCGTAGTGCGGGCCGCCGCGCTCGCTCCACAGCCGGGTCGCGGTGGTCTCCAGCATCATGCCCATCGACGGCGCGACCGGCTTGAGGCGCTGCAGGTCCTGCCAGGTCAGCACGCCCGGGTTGAGGTGCGGCAGCAGACCGGTCTGCTCCAGCACCAGGATCGCCATCGCACGGACGTAGGACAGCGTGTCGTCGTAGCCGTGCGCGTCGAGCCACTCACGGGCCTGCTTCCAGCGGTCCTCGGGGCGGTCGCCGAGGGTGAACAGGGCTTCCTTACAGCCCATCGCCGCGCCCTGCCGGGCGATCTCCAGCACCTCGTCCGGCGACAGGAACGGGGCGTCCAGTTTGCCCGGAACCGTCGCGAAAGTGCAGTATCCGCAGCGGTCGCGGCACAGCCGGGTCAGCGGGATGAACACCTTGCGGCTGTAGGTGATGACGCCGGCGCGGCCGGCTTCGGCCAGTCCGGCGTCGCGGATGCGGGAGGCGTGCTCGGACAGCGTTTCGAGGTCTTCGTCGCGCGCGTGCAACAGCACGGTCGCCTCGGTGATGTCGAGGGTCTTGCCGTCGCGGGCGCGGGCCAGCGCGCGGCGCATCGCGGAGGCGGTGGGAGCGGTTGCCATACCCGAAACGCTAGGACCGGCCTGGTCGGCGGTGCCAGGACCAGGCCGCGCAAGATCGGCCACACCGGTCGGCGGCACCCCTGTTTCCGCTGCTCACCGTGGCCGTCGTCATTGCGCCGGGGGACGGGCAGGCGTATTACCTAAAGTGTGGCTTCGGTGATCGGCAAGCGGGTCGGCGGCAGGACCTACTACTACCTCGCGCACACCGGGCGGGTGAACGGCGCGCCGCGGATCACGTCGCAGCGTTATCTCGGCACCGCGGAGGACATCGCCGCGGCTCTGGACGGCGCGGCCGGTTCCCCCGACGGTACGCGCCACCTGGCGTTCGGTGACGTCGCCGCGGTGTGGTCCACCCTGGAGCGGCTCCAGGTGCGTCCGGCCATCGACGCGGTCCTGGGATCGCGCAAGGCGAAAGTTTCGATCGGGACGTACTTCGCGTTGTCCGTGCTGCACCGCGCGACCGCGCCGGGCACGGATCTGGCGCAGTGGTGGGCGGAGAGCGCGGCGAGCCGGTTCGTGCGGCCGCGGATCGCGGCGGCCGCGGTGCGCGACGACGAGTTCTGGCGCGCGATGCGGCGGTTGACGCGGCCGCAGCTGGTGCGGATCGAGGAGGCGGTGTCGGCACGGGTGCGGGACCACCTCGGCGAGCCGATCCTGCTCGCGGTGGACGTGCCGAACTTCGCGACCTACGCCGAATCGGAGACCGCGGCGGCGTCCCCGGTCGGATTGAGCACGGTGGTCACCCGGGACGGTTCGATCCCGGTCGCGTCGGCGGTGTACCCGCGGGAGGGCGCGGTCCCGTTCGGGCTCGCGGCGGACCGGCTCGCCGCGCGCGTGGCCGGGCCGGTGACGCTGGTGTTCGAGACGGGCCAGCACGCGCAGCTCGACCTCGACGACGGCAGGCACTTCGTCGGCGCGTTGCCGCTGGGGGACCACCCCGAGCTGCTGACGCGGCCGGCGTCGGCGCGGCGATCGGTCGACCCGGACCGCTTCGCCGGAGTGACGGCGCTCGACACGCACGCGGTGGTGTCCGGCGCGACGCGGCGGGTGGTGCTCACGCACTCGGCGAAGCTGCACGCGGCGCAGGCGCGCGGGTTCGCGCAGGCGCTGAGCAGCGCGACGCGGCAGCTCGACGGCTTGGCCCTGGCGCTGGCGGCCGGCACCAACCGGCGGCCACGCGAACAGGTGCTGACGGAGATCGCGCGGATCACGCGGGTGCGGTGGGTCGACCGCGTGCTGTCCACCCGGCTGACCGGGACGCGCCCGGCCGAGCTGCGGCTCGAGTGGCGAGTCGACGAGAACGCCCGGTCGCGCCTGGACGAGGAGTACTTCGGCAAGCAGCTGCTGGTGACCGACCACGACTGGCCGGTCGCCGACGTCATCACCGCCTACCGCGCGCGCTACCACCTGGACTCGACGTTCCGGCAGCTCAACGGCCCGTTCGTGGCGGCGTCCGCACCGCGGCGGCACTGGACCGAACACCGGATCGCGGTGCATTCGCTGGTGAGCGTGCTGGCGACGGCGGTGACGCACGTGATGCGGCAGGAAGCCGACCGGGCCGGGCTGGACCTGTCGGTGCGGGAGCTGCTGGACCTGCTGTCACGCATCGGCGAGACGGTGCTGCGCTACCCGTCGACCGGCGGCCGCCCGCGCACCCGGCGGCTGCTGACCTGCCGCGACGCCGTGCAGCAGAAGCTGTTCGACCTGTTCGGGCTGGACGCCTACGCGCCCTGAACGTGGGACTCGCGGGCGGGAGTGTGGGACTCGCGGGCGGGTGTCACTCCTCGGTCAGCAGGTTCTTCGCGCGCACCGCGGGCAGCGACAGCGAGCGGTAGCCGGCCTCGTCGAACAGCACGGTGACCTTGTCGGCCTCCCGGCGGACGACCTGGCCCGAGCCCCACTCCGCGTGGCGGACCGGGGTGCCCGGCTGGAACTCGCCGTCGGACGGGGCCTGCGCGACGGCCGTGCCCGCGTCGCAGGTGTCGCAGAAGCCGCACGGCTCGTCCAGCGCCTCGCCGAAGTAGCCGAGCAGGAACTGGCGGCGGCACGCCGACGTCTCGGCGTACTCCCGCATCACCTCGACGCGGGACCGGTCGAGCTTCCTGCGCTGCGCGGCCACCTCGGCGGCGCGCTCGGTGGCCTCCGCCGGATCGCCGCCGGTGTACCGGAAGCCCGCGCCGGTGTCCTCCACCAACCCGGCCTGGTCCAGCAGGTTCAGGTTGTTCATGACGCGGCGGTGCGACAGGTCGAGGTCGTGCGGGTCGTCGTGGTCGCGCAACGCCTCCGCGACTTCGCGGGTGCCCTCGTCGTCGAAGCGCCGCGAGGTGAGGAACTTCTGCAGGCCCAGGTCTTCGGACCGGTAGAACAGGAGCGCGTCGGCCCGCTCGCCGTCCCGGCCGGCGCGGCCGATCTGCTGGTAGTAGGAGTCCACCGACTCCGGCACCGACGCGTGCACCACGAACCGCACGTCCGGCTTGTCGATGCCCATGCCGAACGCCGAGGTCGCCACCACCACGTCGGCCCGGCCGGCGAGGAAATCCTCGTGCACGCGTTTGCGGTCGGCCGCCGGCATCCCGGCGTGGAAGGCGACCGCGCCCAGTTCCCCGGCGTAGCGTTCGCTGTCCTTGCGGGTCGCGGCGTAGACGAGACCGGGCTTCGGGGCGTCGCGCACCCAGCGCAGGACGGCGGCCCGCTTGTCCTCCTCGGTGGTGGCGCGGTGCACCGCGAGGTAGAGGTTCGGCCGGTCGAATCCGGACACCACGCGCACCGGGTCGCGCAGGCGCAGGGGGGCGACGATGTCGTCGCGCACCGGCCCGCCGGCGGTCGCGGTCAGGGCCAGCACGCGCGGGTGCCCGAGGCGTTCGATGGCCTGCCCGAGGCGGAGGTAGTCCGGGCGGAAGTCGTGGCCCCAGGCGGACACGCAGTGCGCCTCGTCGACGACGAACAGGCTGGGCCGGATCTCGTCCAGCTGCTCCAGCACCTCGTCCTTGGCCAGCTGTTCCGGCGCGAGGAACAGGTACTCGGCGTCGCCGCGGGTGACCGCGTCCCACGCCTTGTTGGTGGTGCGGGCGGGCTGGGCGGAGTTGACCGCGACCGCGTCCGGGGCGTCGCTGTCCGCGATCTGCCCGACCTGGTCCCGCTGCAGCGCGGTCAGCGGCGACACGACGAGCGTCGGCCCGTCCAGCAGCAGCGCGGGGATCTGGTAGATCGCGGACTTGCCGGAGCCGGTGGGCATGACGGCGAGCACGTCACGGCCGTCGAGCAGGCCCTCCATCGCGGTCAGCTGGTCGTCGCGCAGCTCCGCCCAGCCGAAGGTGTCACGTGCGGTGCGGCGGAGTTCGTCGTGTCTGGACACCGGCGGGGTGTTCCCGCATGCGGGGTGCGGAAACACCGTAGGCTGCGGGCATGCTGGAGGGATACACGGCGCGGGACGACGCCGAGAACGCCGATGTGGCGCGGATCCGGGAGCTGCTGGCGAGCGTGGCGGACCCGTTCGCGCGGGACATTCCGTTGCACGTCACGGGTTCCGCGGTGATCGTCCACCCGCCGACGCGCCGGGTGCTGCTGCGCTGGCACGAGCGGCAGCAGGCGTGGCTGCAGGTCGGCGGGCACGGCGATCCGGGGGAGACGGACCCGCTGGACATCGCGCTGCGCGAAGGGCGGGAGGAAACCGGGCTGGCGGACCTGCGCCCGTGGCCGACGGCGGATCTGCTGCACGCGGTGGTCGTCCCGGTGCCGGCGAAGGGCGCCGAGCCCGCGCACGAGCACGCGGACCTGCGGTACGTGCTGGCGACCGGGCAGCCGGAAGCGGCGCGGCCGGAGAAACCGGACGCGCCGCTGAAGTGGCTCACCCTGGACGACGCGATCGACGCCGCGACGGAGGCCAACGTGCGGGAGACGCTGCGCCGCGTGCGCGAGCGGCTCTAGTGTCCTGAGTTATTAATTCGCGTGCAGTAGCGTGCGATGGAGTCAAGGATCTGGTCGGCGGTCTTGGTCCAGACGTAGGGCCGTGGTTCGTTGTTCCAGGTCTCGATCCATGCGCGGATGTC
>NZ_PQHY01000130.1:0-8448 GCF_003385175.1 Amycolatopsis ruanii | reverse complement strand
TCACCGAGCCTCGCCGCGACCTGCCCATCCCCCTCCCCCCCCACCACACCTCACCACTCGCCACGCCGGGGGTGCTGCCGTGACCACCCGCCGCAGCCTTCTCCGTGCCGGGGTCGCCGTCGTGGTGGCCGGGGCCGCTCTCCGCTCCGGTGCGCCGCCTCGGGCGGGTGGGCCCGTGGGGCGCCTCCGGATCGCCACGGGGGAGGAAGCCGGCTTCTACCTCGCGTTCGGGCAGCCCCTCGCCGCCGAGGTGAACGCCGCTTACCCCCGCCTGCACACCGTCGCGCTGCCGACCGAAGCCAGCGTCGCCAACCTGGAGATGCTCGACGCCGGCACGGCCGAACTCGCCCTCAGCCTCGGCGACATCGCGGGCGCCGCCACCACCGGGAATCCCCCGTTCGGCCGCCGCATCGAGCTGCGCGCGCTGGGCCGGGTCTACGAGAACTACCTGCAGCTCGCCGTCCGCGCCGGCTCCCCCATCACCTCCGTGGCCGGCCTCGCCGGGCGCACCGTCTCCCTCAGCGCACCCCGCTCCGGCGCCGCCGTGCTGGGTGACCGGCTCTTCGCCGCGGCCGGCGTCCCCATCGTCGCCCGGCACCTGCCGATGCTCGACGCCGGCGACGCACTCAAGACCGGCCGGATCGACGCGATGCTCGTCTCCGGCGGGGTCCCGCTGCCGGTGCTGTCCACACTGGACAGCGAGATCGGCATTCGCCTGCTGCCGCTGGCGCCCTACCTGCCGGCGTTGCGCGGCCCGGGCCAGGAAGCGGTGCGCGTGCCCGCCGGGGCCTACCGCTCCCCCGAGGTCGATACCATCGGCGTGGCGAGCCTGCTCGTGTGCCGCCCGGACCTGCCCGCCGACATCGCCGCCGCGATCACCCGCGTCCTGGTCCAGCGGGCGAGCCGCCTGGTGCCCGCGCAGGCCGTGGCGACCCAGTTCCTCGATGTACGTTCGCTGATCGGAACCGGTACCGTTCCCCTGCACCCCGGAGCCGTGGCGACCTACCGCGCGCTGCACGGCTGAGCGAGGAAGGAGCACCCGGTGACCCAGTCCCGCCCGCCGGTGGTGGCGATGCCGCTGCGCGTCCGCTTCCACGAGTGCGATCCGCAGGGAATCGTCTTCAACGCGCACTACCTGGCCTGGTTCGACATGGCCTCGTTCGAGTTCTTCAAGGCGCTCTTCGGCTCCTACGACGCGCTGCGCGAACGCCACGTCGACTGCGTGGTGGCCGAGTCGAACCTGCGCTACCGCGCGCCGAGCCGGTTCGACGAGGAGCTGGTCGTCGAGGTCGTGATCGACCACCTCGGCACGACCTCGATGATCCTGGCGTTCACCGTCCGCCGCGGCGACGACCTCGTCGCCACCGGCACCAACCGCTACGTGTTCGTCGACTCGCGCACCATGACCAAGGCCGCGCCTCCGGAGGACGTGCGCGCCAAGCTGCAGGCGCACACGTGACCGAACCCGGCTACCTCGGCGACACCCGCGCCGCCTACGACGTCATCGCCGGCGAGTTCGCCGAGTGGATCCGCGACGAACTGGCCACCAAGCCGCTCGACCGGGCGGTGCTCGCCGCGTTCGCCGAGCTGGCCGCCGGGCCGGTGGCCGACGTCGGCTGCGGGTCCGGCCGCATCACCGCCCACCTGCGGAGCCTCGGGGTGGACGCCTTCGGCATCGACCTGTCCCCGGAGATGATCGCCGTGGCGCGGCGCACCCACCCGGGCGTCCGGTTCGAGGTCGGCTCGATGACCGCGCTCGACCTGCCCGCGGGCAGCCTCGGCGGGCTGGTCGCCTGGTACTCGGTCATCCACGTCCCGCCCGCGGACCTGCCCGCGGTGCTGGCCGGGTTCCGCCGGGTCCTCGCCCCCGGCGGCTGGCTGCAGCTGGCTTTCGACGTCGGCGACGAACCCGTGCACCGCGACGAGGTCGGCGGGCACCGGGTGAGCCTGGACTTCCACCCGCGCCGCGTGGACCGGGTGGCCGCGCTGCTCACCGAAGCCGGGTTCGAGGTGCGCGCCCGGCTCGAGCGCGCACCCGACGACGCGGGGCCGTTCCCGGAAACGGCCCCTCAGGCGTTCGTCCTGGCCCGGCGGCCTCAGGCTTCCTGAACGCCGGGCCGGCGGTCCTCCACCACGAAGCTGGCGCGCGTGCTGATCGGCGCGCCCGGCTTCGTCACGTACGGCACCACCCGGAAGTCGCTGCGCCAGCGCTGCCGGTTGACGTTGACCCGCACGTAGCCGCGCTGGGCGTTGAAGAACTTCAGGTGCGGGTTGGCCGCCAGGAAGTTCTGCCCCTCGGTCGTCATGTCCGCGCCGTCGGCGCCGCTGGTGATCGAGGTGCCGACGAACTCGCTGCCCACCGTCGGCGAGCCCGGGTCGGCGTAGTCGCGCTTGAGGTCCCACGCGTAGTTCTGGTGCCGGTCACCGGTGATCACCACCAGGTTGCGCACGTCCCGGTCCTGCGCGGCGGCCAGCACCTTGTTGCGCTCGGCGACGTAGCCGTCCCACGGGTCGAGGAACACGTCCACCGGCGCGCCCGGGTCGCGGTCGGTCTGGCCCATCGGCGCCTGGTTGCCCAGCACCTGCCAGCGCGCCCGGGACTCCCGGAAGCCCTTGATCAGCCAGTCCCGCTGCGCCGGCCCGAGCAGGGTGCGCTCCGGGTCGAGCCGGTCGGTGCAGGTGGCCGAGGCGCCGTCGCCGCACGGCTGGTCGTCGCGGTACTGGCGGGTGTCCAGCATGGTGATCTCGGCCAGCTGTCCGTAGGACAGGCGCCGGTGCAGCCGCACGTTCGGGCCGGCGGGCATCTGCGTGTGCCGGTAGGGCAGGTTCTCGTAGTTGGCCTGGAACGCCTGCGCGCGCCGCTGCCGGAACACGGCCGGGTCCTGGTCGGGCTCGGTGTCGGCCTGGGAGATGTCGCCGGCCCAGTTGTTCTCGACCTCGTGGTCGTCGATGGTGTGGATCCACGGGAAGCGCGCGTGCGCGGCCTGCAGCGGCGCCTCCGCCTTGTACAGCGCGTACTGCAGCCGGTAGCGGGCCAGGTCGAAGGTCTCGGTCTTGAACTTGTCCTCGACCGTGACGCCGCGCTTGTTGCTGCCCACCCCGTACTCGTACAGGTAGTCGCCCAGGTGCACGACGAAGTCCAGGTCCTCGGCGGCCATGTGCTCGTAGGCGGTGAAGTAGCCGTCCTGCCAGGCCTGGCACGAGGCGAAGGCGAAGTTCAGCTCACGCGGCGAGGACCACAGCGCCGGGGCGGTGCGGGTGCGGCCGACCATCGAGATCTCGCCGCCGACGCGGAACCGGTAGAAGTACTCGTGGTCGGGCGCCAGGCCGGAGATCTCCGGGTGCACCGAGTGGCCCAGCTCGGGCGTGGCGATGGCGCTGCCGCGCCGCACCACCGCGCGGAACCGTTCGTCGTGGGCGACCTCGTACTCCACGCGCACCGGGGTGGCGGGCATGCCGCCGGCGCCGTCGGCGGCGAAGGGGTCCGGCGCGAGCCGGGTCCACAGCACGACCCCGTCGGGCGCCGGGTCGCCGGAGGCGACGCCGAGGGTGAACGGGTTGGTGCCCTTGACGGGGCTGGCGTAGGCATTCGCCGCCGTCCAGGCGCCGGTGCCGAGCAGCACCGCCGCGGCTCCCGCCCCGCTGAAGCCAAGGAACCGGCGGCGGGACAGGTGATTCGGGCGCACGACCATGTGGGGGTCCTCCTGTGGTGGGATGGGGAGCATCAGGATGCTCATGGCCGAACATGGCTGTCAGCATCCGGACGGGCGAACCACAGGTGAACGGAAACGATCAACTCCGATGTTCCGCATTCTCTTCTACCGGCCGGAGATCCCGCCCAACACGGGCAACGCGATCCGGCTCGCGGCCAACTCGGGCTGCCAGCTGCACCTCGTCGAGCCGCTGGGCTTCCGGTTCGAGGACAAGCACCTGCGCCGCGCCGGGCTGGACTACCACGACCTGGCCGACGTGCACGTGCACCCGGACCTGGACAGCGCGTGGCGGGCGCTGCTGCCGGCGAAGGTGTACGCGTTCAGCGCGAACGCCACCCGCTGGTACACCGACGTGGCGTACCAGCCGGGCGACGTGCTGATGTTCGGGCCCGAATCGTCCGGGTTGCCGCCCGAGGTGCGGGACGCCCCGGAGGTCACCGACCGCGTGCGCGTGCCGATGCGGCCGGGGGTGCGTTCGCTCAACCTCGCCAACACCGCGGCGATCGCGGTGTTCGAGGCGTGGCGGCAGCAGGGTTTCGCCGACGGGGTCTAACGGTGCTCGTCGGCCGGGGCGGTGGAGAGCAGGTCGTCGCGGTAGTCGGCGGGCAGCTGCTGGACGAGGTCGTCGAACTCGCCCTGGCTCACGCCCGCCTTGAGCGCCGCGACGACGGCCCGGGCGTGCTCGCGGGCGCCGTCCTGCGTGCAGCCGCGGCCTTCGGCGTCCATGACGCGCCGGTAGAACTCCTCCACCCCGAACGTGGCCCCCTCGCCGGTCTCGGGCAGCGCCTCCTTGATGCCGGCGGGCAGCTGCCCGCCGAGGTCGCCCGGCTCGCCGCCGGCCAGCCGCTGCCCCAGCACGGTCAGCGTGGCGCGGGTGGCGGCCGCGGCGTGCTCGGCGTCGGCCAGCCCCGCGATCCGGCGCACGGCGGCGACGATCTCGTGTTCCTTCATCACACCTCCCGGTGAACTCGTCCTCGGGAGGGCGCATACCCGGCCGTCACGGGCCTGACACGTCACCGGCCTGCGGCGGCGCCACCACCTCCAGTCCCCACGCCGCGGGAACGCGCTGATCGTCAGCCACGCGAACCGCGCGTTCGGTGTGTAGCCCGGTGCGGCGTCCCCGGACCGCGCGGCTACGGCAGGCGCTGCCCCACGAACAGCGACGTGCCCGCCGCGGCGACCAGGGCCAGCGTGCCGAGCAGGACCCACGGGCGGCTGGCGTCGGCCTCCTTCATCTCGTAGCCGATCTGCTCGCCGAGGTCGGCGTAGACCTCTTTGAGCTGCTCGGCCGAGCCGGCCTGGTAGAACTGCCCGTCGGACAGGCGCGCGACCTCCTGCAGCGACCCGTCGTCGACGTCCACCGGCACCTCGCGGCCGTCGATCTCGACCGTGCCGTGGCTGGTGCCGAACGAGATCGTGGAGATCGGCACCTGCTGCTTGCGCGCCTCCTGCGCGGCGGTGAACGCCCCGCGCGGCGCGTACAGGTCGTCCGGCACGGTCTGCTTGCCGTCGCTCATCAGCACGATCCGCGCCGGTGGCGGGCCGTCCGCGCCGCCGACCACCGCCGAGAACCCCTGGATCGATTGCAGCGCCGCGTAGATGCCCTCCCCGGTGGCGGTCGACTGGGCCAGCTTGAGGTTGTCGATCGCGCCGACCACGCTCTGCCGCTGCGTCGTCGGCGCCACCAGGACGGTCGCGGTGCCGGCGAAGGACACCAGTCCCAGGTTGATGCCGGGGGTGAGGCCCTGCGCGAACTGGATCGCCGCCTCCTGGGCGGCCTTGATGCGCGAGGGTCTGACGTCGGTGGCCTCCATCGACAACGACACGTCCACGACGAGCATCACGGTGGCCCGGTTGCGCGGCACCTTCTGCTCGGCGGTCGGCCCGGCCAGGCCGACGGTGAGCAGCAGCAGCGACACGATGATCAGCGCCGCGGGCACGTGCCGCGGCCAGCCCTGCGAGCGCGGGGCGATGCGGTCGAGCAGTTCCAGGTTGGAGAACCGCATGGTGCGCCGCCGCCGGGCGCGCTGCGCGAGCACGTAGCCGACGGCGACCGCGGCGACCACGAACAGCAGCAGGAACCACCAGGGCGCGCTGAATCCGGAGAGGCTCATGCGGCGCCTCCGCTCCACCGCCGCTTGCGGGCCACCACGAACCGGACGGTGTCGGCGATCCAGTCGGAATCCGTGCGCAGCACCAGGTGCGCCGCGCCGGCCTGCCGCAACGCCCGCGCCACCTGGTCGCGGTGCGCCTGCGCGGCGGCGGCGAACTCGCGGCGCAGCAGGGCCGAGGCCCGCACCTCGCGTTGCTTGCCGGTCTCCGGGTCGGCGAGCACGATCGTGCCCACCTCGGGCAGGTCGACGTCGCGGGGGTCGATCACCTCGATGCCGATCAGGTCGTGCCGCGCGGCCACCGCCCGCAGCGGCCGCTGCCACTCGGTGCCGCCGAGGAAGTCGGACACCACGACGACGAGCCCGCGGCGGCGCGGCGGGCGGCGCAGCTGCTCGATCATGGCGGCGAGGTCGCCGCGGGTGCCTTCGGCCGCGCGCGGCATCTCGGCGATCTTGCGCAGCAGGTTCCGGGCGTGCGCGCGGCCGCCCCGGGCGGGCACCCGCTCGGTCGTGGCGCCGTTGGAGAACACCGCGCCGAGCCGGTTGCCCCCGCCGCCGGTCAGGTGCACGATCGCGGCGACCGCGCACACCACCAGGTCGCGCTTCTCCGACAGCGCGGTGCCGAAGTCCAGGCTCGCGGACAGGTCGGCGGCGACCCAGGTCTCCAGCTCGCGATCGGCGACCGTCTCGCGGATGTGCGGTTCGGTGGTGCGGGCGGTGACGGCCCAGTCCATGCGGCGCACGTCGTCGCCCGGCTGGTAGGGCCGCGCCTCGCCCGGCTCCGAGCCGGGGCCCGGCACGAGGCCGAGGTGATTGCCCTGCAGCAGGCCGTCGAGCCGCCGGCGCACCTCGAGTTCGAGCATGCGCAGCCCGGCGTCGAGCCGTTCACCGCGGAGCACGGGCGGCGCCCACGCGGGCCGGGCGCCACCGTCGCCGGTGTGTCCCCTGGCCACTACCGCCCCGGGGTCCCGTTCGGCAGCGGCTGGGCCGGTCCGCCTTGCGGCCGGGCGGAGACCTGCGGCAGCGGCACGGTCTGCAGCACGCGGGTGATGATGTGGTCCAGCGGCACGGCGTCGGCGAGCGCGTCGTAGGACAGCACGAGCCGGTGCCGCAGCACGGCCGGCACGACGTCGACGACGTCCTGGGGCAGCACGTAGTCGCGGCCGCGGACGAGCGCGAGCGCGCGGGCCGCGGCGATGATGCCGAGGCTGGCGCGCGGCGAGGCGCCGTAGGACACCCAGCCGGCGACGTCGGTGAGGCCGTGCTCGGCCGGGGTGCGGGTGGCCAGCACCAGGCGCACGACGTAGTCGACGAGCGAGTGGTGCACGAACACCTTCGCGGCGACCTCCTGCAGCCGGACCAGCTCGGCCGGGCTGAGGACCTCGTGCGGTTCCGGGGGCGTGACGCCCATCCGGTAGATGATCTCGCGCTCCTCCTCGGCGGAGGGGTAGTCGACGATGATCTTGAACAGGAACCGGTCGCGCTGCGCTTCGGGCAGCGGGTAGACGCCCTCGTTCTCGATCGGGTTCTGGGTGGCGAGGACGAGGAACGGGTCGGGCATCGGGAAGGTCTTGCCGCCGATGGAGACGTGCCGCTCGGCCATCACCTCGAGCATCGCGGACTGCACCTTGGCGGGCGCGCGGTTGATCTCGTCGGCGAGCACGAAGTTGGCGACCACCGGGCCGAGCTCGACGTCGAACTTCTCGCTGCCCTGCCGGTAGATGCGGGTGCCGAGGATGTCGGCGGGCACCAGGTCGGGCGTGAACTGCACCCGGGAGAACGACCCGCCGACGACCCGGGCGAGGGTTTCCACCGCGAGGGTCTTGGCCACGCCCGGCACGCCCTCCAGGAGCAGGTGCCCCTTGGCCAGCAGGCCCACGAGGAGCCGCTCGACGAGCCTGTCCTGCCCGACGATCACCCGCTTGACCTCGAACACGGTGCGCTCCAGCAGCTGCGCGTCCCGCGCGGGGGTCGCGGACTGCTGTTGCCCGTTCGCGCCCTCCGGGTAGCGGGGCTCGGTCACGGTTCCCTCCTCGCTCACGTTCGGCCTCTCGCGCTGCGACCGTACTAGCCGGCCGGGCACGGGAAGTCGCCACGGTAGCCAAGCAGCTCAGCGGTGTGACGACTGTGAGCTCGCCCCGGCGCTCGCGCCCGGCCGCGTCATTGCCAGCTGTAGGGATCGTGGACGTTGCCGACGGTGCGGCCGGCGCGTCGGGGTGATCAAGGCGAAGACTCCGTGTGGGGGGCGGCGGTTGCTGGTTGAGCGTGTCGCGGCAGGGCAGCCGGTGGCACAGGTGGCGATGGGCGTGTCACGCGCGAGCGGGCAACAGTGGCTGCGCCGGTTTCCGGAGGAAGGCCGCATCCTGGCGCGTTGTCGAATGCCGGAGTGGGCGTGGCTCACGGCCGCGGCGGCGATCAGCACAAGGCCACCCGCCGCGCACCCCGCCCTCACCCGCGTCAACCTCGCGAAGCACCACGGCTAAGGGCTGTCTCGTAGCTGGTGTTGTGGTTGGTGGGGCTAGTGGTTGGGTCAGGCTGTGAGGATGATGTTGTGGAGGTTCGCGATTCCGGAGACGGTGTCGGCGAGCGTGCTTGCGGCGCGGCGGTAGTCTCGCAGGATTTTG